>JAQGHH010000562.1 GCA_028288945.1 Phycisphaerales bacterium | reverse complement strand
CCCTTCAGGTAGGCGTAGGCCATGACGAGGTGCCCGTTGGCGTCGGGGTGAACGCCGTCGCCGCCGCCCACGTGGTATTCCTTGCCGTACTTCGCCTTGGCCTTTTGCATCACGTCGAGCATCGGGTCGATCACGTCCGCGAACGCGACGCCCTGCTCCTGCGCCACCTGTTTGGCAATATCTCGCTCTGCGGAGAGGGTCTTGTTGTACATCGCGGCGGCACTGGGGTCGTGGCGGAAGGTGTCCGAATCCACGCACCCCGGCGAGCCGACCACGATGAAACGCACGCCCGCCTTCTTTAGCTGCCCGACGACCGACGTCTGCCCGTCGTGGTAGCGCTTGGCCTTGCCCGGGTCCATCGGCGAATACCCCCCGTCGTTCATGCCGAAGTTGGTCGTCGCCGCACTCGCGCCGAACGGGATCATGTCATTGGCCATCCGCCCGGCGAATCCCGGCGCGGTCTCCCCGCCCCACCCGAACTGAGTCACGGTGATGCCCCCCACCGGCTTGCACATGAGCAGGTAATCCTCGATGAACACCGAATACTGCTTCTGCTCGGTGATGGAATCCCCGATGACCGCGACGTAGTCGCCCGCCTTAAGCCCCCCTTCCGCGGCACGCGCCGGCGTGCCCCCCGCCAGGACGAACATCGCACCCACCGCCGAAAACGCCGCTGCCGCCAAAGTCCGCTTCATGGTGTGTCCTCAAGTTAAAATGATCTGTCCAAAAGGCGCCGGAATTTGGCCGGCGGTACTCTGTCTACCCCTTAAAGCCCATCGCCGTTTTTGATGAAGTCTACTGCGCCCGCCGAGTCACCACGATGGATGCTCCAGGTCAGTGAGTCCTGTCGTTCGTCGCCTGTGCCGAAACGGTGTTCGGGTCATCGTCCAAGGGAGCAAGCCCTTCGCTCCAGGGGGCACCGCTCGCCCCCAGCGCCTCACCCGCCGCGTACAGTTTGTTCATGCGCTTCGTATCGAACGCGAGCGACACGCCCGCCTCGTCCGCGTCGATCAGCGCATCCCGCTCGGCGACGAATTTAAACCCGAACGCCGGCCGGTGGGCAAGCGCGACGTGCGCCGCTTCCCGCAAGTTGAACAACTGCTGCGATTCCGTGTACACCGCCAGGCTCCTCGCCCCGATTTCGGCCAGCCCGTCCCCTACGGCCTTTGGCGGGGCGTGCATCCCCCCGTTCACGATGACATACACCGTCGGCGGCCCGCCGGTCCGGCCAGGAGCCTCGATGGCGTCGTACGCGTTCCCGATCCCCAGCATGGCCTGGCGCACGAACAACACCTCGCGAAGTCCGGCATCAACATGGAGATCGCCGTCGATCGTCACCGGCGGGAACAAGACCGGCACCGAGGCAGACGCCAGCAACACCGCGCGGTAGCGCTCAAGGCACTTATCCCCGGATTCCGCCGCCATTTTGCTCAGGGGCCAGACCACCAGTTGATTGGCGTCCAGATCGAACGTGGCGACGTACAGTCGGCGGCCCCGCCGGTGCTCGGCCGCGACGCGCTGCACCACGTCCGGCGTCACATAATGGGCGATGAGTTGCCGCAACGGCTCGGTATCGAGCAGGGCGTCGAAGCTCCCGGGTGCCAGAATGCGGAACACGTCTCCCGCATTCGTCCCCGTGTAGACCGCGCGGAGGGCGGCGTCATCACGCGCTTCGCCCAAAAAGGCGAACGTGGCCATGAGCGCCCCAGTGCTCACGCCCGTGACGACATCGAATTCCGGCCGGCCGCCCGGCGCGCGGCGCCACCCTTTGAGGAACCCCGACCCGAACGCCCCGTCCTGATCTCCGCCAGAAAGGACGAGCACGTTATGCGGCGGGCGCACCGCAAACGCACTTCGCAAGTCCGCGTCGAGATCACGCGCACGTGCCTCGCCCATCCGCCGGGCAAGTGAGCGCGCCTGCTCTGGCGAGAGCCCGCGGAACGGACTGACCGACGGGCTTCCACATCCGCCAGCGCCCGCCGACACAAGCGCCAGCGTAAGCAAGATTGCCATGGGTGATCGAATCATCGTGAGTCTCCGTGCCTGAGCCCTCCTAGAACCCGGGTCGTCCCACAATGTTGGGACGGCGTCAACGGAGGACTGACCCCAGGAAGAATTAATCGCCCGCCAGTTTCTTCACGTTTCCTAGCGGCCGGACACTCAAGTCGCTTTCGTTAAACAGATACACGTTGCGGGTGGGATCCGTCCTGGCGTAGTAGCGGAACAGCTCGCGGTTACGCGACATGCCAAAGTCGTGGGCGCGGATGATCGGTGCGTTGTCGGGCCATGGCGTTTCCAGGTTGTACGCGGGATCTTCGATGGGTACGGGGCCGGGGTTAAAGCTGCAAATGACGATCGCCGGAGCTCGCACGTTGGCCGCGATTGCTGATTCGTTCGCTTTCGCCAATTGAGCGCCGGGGCCCTCATGGACGCGCTGCTCGTTTCTCCACAGGCTCTGCGCCGCCAGTCCGAAGATCGCCAGCCAGAGGAAGACCGCCATTACTCCCTGCTGCGGCCATGTCCGCGCGACGGTGTTTGCGCCCAGAAGAACCATGACGATCATCGCCGGTGCGATCGCGGCAGAATAATGGGAATGGAAAGCGTAAAATGCTCCCGACCCCAACGGGTAGCAGCAGAGCGCCGCCCCAAGCGCCCACCGGCGCCGATCCGTCAGGCCCGCGATGGCGGCCGGCAGAAGAACAATCAGCATGAGCGTAGGCAGGGCCGCCGCGAGCATCACCGGCAGCCGCACTTTCCGCCATTGGCGGATCGCCGATTCCGCGGCGCTGAATTCCCTGACCGCCTGGTCCTCCTGCTTTTCGTAAAGGTTTTGGATCTGCGGTGAAATCGTCGGCGGGCGGAACGCCGGGTCATAGTGCTGAAGCCCAAGGCTACTCGTATTGAAATACTGCCGATAATACTGCTCCAAGGGCGGCATCAGCGCGTTTCCTGTAACCGCACGATCAAACGCGAATTGCACCGCCAGCAGCGGCGCGGCGGCGGCAATCGCGAGCGCCACCGTCGCCCACCGCGCCCGCCATGAGACCCGGCGTAGCTCCCACGCCCATGCCAGTGCGAGGGGTCCGAGGATACAGGCCGCGTCGAGCGGTCGCGTGATCGCGTACCACCCTGCCGTCACTCCGGCCAGCACCGCCCAGCGCGCGTGTCGCGACCTTCGCCAGCAAAGCCACCCCCAGAATGCGGCCAAACCCCACATCAGCCCCGCCGCGTGGGACATCTCGACGAGCGCCAGCCATCGGAACGTCGACAGGGAGATCATCAGCACGACCGCCAGCAGTCCCGCTGCCCCGTCGATCAATTCGGTAACAACAAGATACAGCAAAGCCAACGTCAAGCCCGCGATGAGCAGCGGCATAGCGACGTACGGCAGATGTAACCACATCGCCGGCACGTGCAGCAGCGACGTTCCGGGAAAATAAACCGGCGCGGTGACGGGGCGTACAAAAACATACGGGACTTCAAAGAACTCCCCCACCGGGTGGGCCGGAAGGCAGAATTTGAAATGAGAAAGGAACGCGGTCTGAAGCCGATGCATCTTCTCATCGGGCCACAGCGGGTGGAGATATCGGCCTTGAGCCGCCGCGAGACCGTACAGGATCAACGGCGAGAACACGGCGATGGCGAAGGCGGTCCACTGCCGGGCCGAGGGCGTCGGCTGGGCAGCCCGGGCCAGGAACCCCGCCACGGCTGCGCGCGTCGCCGAGATTGTCGCCAGCGCCAATGCGCCCAATAGAATGAACCTTTGTGCCGAGGCGTACGCTTCGACTTCCGCCTGTCCACTGCGTGAAAATGAGGGGTCGTAAAGCCTCGTCGAGGGGTAAATGAACCAGCACGCCACCGCGCCCGCCGCCAGGAGCGAGGCGACCATCCACTGCCTGGAGCGCGGTGACGGCGTGATCAAATCGGTGATCCTCCGCCTCGAAGAATCCCCCGCGAGGCGTCGGCGATCGTAGAAGCGGCCGAATAGACCGTCAATGACGGACGACCATTTCCGAACTATCGCTCTGGACCGCCCGCCCTTGTCGCGGGACAATGCCCCAGGGGTAAGCCGGACGCACGGAGAGGTAATCGTGGGGCGTACGCCGATCGCAGTCATCCTTCTACTTCTGCTCGCCCTCCCGCGGGCTTGCCCGGCTCAAGCCCCCACA
>JAQGHH010000539.1 GCA_028288945.1 Phycisphaerales bacterium | reverse complement strand
GGCAGGGCCAGCGTGTTCCAGACCGGACGCGGCACCAGGGTCCTCTTGCCGGCGGGTGCGGAGGCATCGAAAAGCTGATAATCCGCCGACGCGAAGAGGGCGGCGACTTTGTCGGCGTTGGCCTCGGAAACTTCGCAGACCACGGCGGGCCTGACCTGGGCAAGCAGCCGCCGGCCTCCCGCGAGGACGCGGTCTTCCAACCCCTCAACATCAATTTTGACGACGCGCGGATGAGGGAAATGGTCCAGCAGCCAGTCGAGCGTGACGGTGGGAACGAGCTGGATGTCGCGGACGCCGCCGGCGGTGCCGTCGTTGGCACGCTCGGCGCTGAGACTATTGGAGGCCCGGCCCCGCGCCGCGACATGGAGCTTGGCGACGCCCACCGCCTGGTCGATCGCGACGGGCAGGACGTTCACCGGCGCACGCGATCCGGGGGGCAGGGCGGAGGATCGGCGTAACAATCCCGCGAGCCACATGTCCGGTTCCACCGACAGGACGCTCCCGGACGTTCCCGCGACCGAGGCGGCCGCGAAGGAAAAAAGCCCGACGTTCGCGCCGATGTCCCACACGTGGTCCCCGGCGTGCACCAGCTCCGCTGCGGCCTCGAGCAGCATGGGGTCGGCGCCGTCGAGGCTCCGCTTCCAATACCGCAGCCCGGCGTCGGGCGAGACGTACATCGGCGTCCCGCCAAAGCGCGCCGGCAGGCGGCGCTTGAACACAAGCCGCCGGCTCACCCGCTCCAAGGCTGATCGCGCCAAACCCATTTATCTCCGATCGCATCCGCCCTACCCGTTTAGGGGCTAGGGGAAAAAACCCGCTCTTGTAGGGTCCGCTGAAGCGGACCCTACCGGAGGAGCACAAAGCTAAACAATTGCCTGTGCTTCGGTCGTTTCCTTCCAATTCCTTGCGGGCACGTCACTGAGTTGCCGGCTCAGGCGCTGGTCGTCCCGCGCCTGTTTCATTTCATGGTACTTGGCGACCGAGAGGAACTCGTACATGGCCAGCAGCCGGCAGAAATGAAAGCCGACGCTGCCGTCGAGGAAACCGCGCTGCAAAATGTAGCTGTAGAGGAACCGCAACGTCGGCCGGAACGGCAATATCCGCGACAACTGCTTGAGCCGCCGACGCCAGTTCAGGGAGGTGTTGCCCGAAAAGCCGTGTTCCTGTTTCCGGTGGACGCCGGCCAATTGCACCGCGGCTTCCCAACTGCTGTAGCGGTTGTGCTTTTCGACGAAGGTGGCGATGTCC
The DNA here is from genome assembly GCA_028288945.1 of Phycisphaerales bacterium. GTDB lineage: Bacteria > Planctomycetota > Phycisphaerae > Tepidisphaerales > Tepidisphaeraceae > RYN-428. Next base: position 8,474 of record JAQGHH010000539.1, on the reverse strand, counting down.
GGGTAGGCCAGGTGAAGCATCTCCGCCTTGAGATAGCCGACGGGCCCTTTCACGACCACGTGCTCGTGGACTTCGTTGTCGCCGCTGCCGGTGTCCTCCACGTTGGTCAGGCGCTCGAATTCCCCGTAGCCACGTTTGAGCAGGCGCAGGTTCCAACTGGGGTAGTACCCGCAGTGCCGCAGCCATCGGCCCATGAAGATGAACCGCCGGTTGATGTAGTAACCGACGTACTTGTCGCTCTTGATCACCTGGGCGACTTCGGCCTCCACCTCGGGCATGAGCCATTCATCGGCATCCACCATCAGCACCCAATCGTGCTTCATCGGCCCGTGCCGCAAGGCCCAGTTGCGCTTCTTGGGCCAATGGCCGTTCCAGGTGAAGTTCGCCAGCTTGGCCCCGTAGGCGGCGGCAATTTTGGGGGTGTCATCCGTCGAATTGGAATCGAGGATCACGACTTCATCGGCCCACGTCAGGTGGTCGAGGCAACGGGGGAGGTTTTTGGCCTCGTTGAGGGTGGGGATGAGCACCGAAACGGGCACTTTCCCCGGCCGGCACGAGGGCTCCCCCGCCGACGCGGGCCCGGCGGCGGTGCCCGATTGGGCGTCGAGCGGCGGTGCGCTCATGCTGTCCACGGCTTGATCCTCGTTGCAATGAATAATGGTTGAGCCATGGCGTTTGTTCGTCTGCCGGCGCCGATCGCGCCCGCCGCTCCGTGGAGTGCGCCGGGGCAACGGAGTATACTTGCGCCTCCGAAGGTTGGCCAGTATTTGGCGGGCAGGGTGTAGGGCGGACGGCTTATTCCGTTTATTCCTTTCTCTTCATCAGGGACACATGATTGATTCATCCCCACGTTGCGCCGTTCGGACGCGTGGGAGTTCCGCGCGCCGAGCGGTTGTCGCGGGGATCGTGGTCCTCCTGTTCCTGTTATTGGCGACATTGATCGTGCGGGGTGGGCGGCCCAATTCCCGCGCCGCTTACGACGAGCAGACCTACCACCTGCCGACGATCCGGCAATTCCAACATCAGTGGCCCCACATCGATTTTTCGGACTACGCGTCGGCGACCACTCCAGGATATCACCTAGCCATTGGGATGGGGGGACGGGCGCTGCACGCCGGGCCGGCAACGTTGCGCTGGATCGGGGCGGCGTTCACGATCAGTCTCCTTGCCACACTTGCGATTGCGGTCGGACGGCGGGCGGGGCCGGGGACGACCATCGTATTGTGCCTGCCGATCGTCTGCTCGCTGTATGTTCTGTCATCGGGCGTGTGGCTGCTGCCCGACAACGCCGGCTGGTGGGGCGTGCTGGGCGTGCTGCTGATCGCCCTGCGCCCACGCGTCGATCGGTGGACTTACTGGCTGGGTGGAACGGCGGTTCTGGCGCTTGTGATGGTGCGGCAGATCGACCTCTGGGTGGCCGCGCCGCTATGTGCGGCGGCGTGGTTGGGTGAAGCTTCGCCACGCGGCGCGGCACTGATCGAACCATCGCGGGGCGGCGTTCGTCGGCTCATTTCGATGCTACTTGCGCTTGTGCCGGCGCTTGCGGCGCTCGGATATTTTTTCCAGCTATGGCACGGCATGGCGCCGCCGCAACAACAGAGGCTGGTTGGGGGCGGAAACCCCGCCGCCCCGGCGACGGCGCTGGCAGTGATCGGTGGGTTCGGGCTGTTTTACGCCGGCTATGTCTGGACAGGAATGACGCAGAATCTTGGGCGCACTGCCGGGTGGGCTGTGGCGGGGGCGGCGTGCGGGGCATTGGTCGGCGTGCTCCCGTGCACGGTATACGACGAGGTCGCCGGGCGGTTTTCCGGTGTTTGGAATCTGGCGCGCCACCTCCCTTATGTTTACGGGCGTTCCCCTTTACTCGTGGCGCTATCCATCGTTGGCGGCGCGGTGGTGGCAATATGGCTTGCCGCGCTGCCGGTTCGCGACCGCATCATCTGCGCCGTCGGCGCGGTGGCGTTTCTTGTAGCGCAGGCGGCGGGACACTATGCATTTCAACGGTATTACGAGCCGTTAGTCCTGATGGCTGCGGCGGTGACCGTCGTCCGCGTAAAGGAATCACCGGTGCGCTGGGCGTCGCTCGGGCCGCTATTGCTTGCGGCGCTGCTGGGCGCGATCACGGCGAAGACCTTGTTTTAAGCGCGGATGGCACGCTGTTCGCTCCGTTCCCAATCGCTGAGCACGATGCAAGCGAGCGAGTAAGGAACGGCGCGATGCGAAACAAACATCTGGCAATGGCGATCATCACCGGCGGCTTATCCTTCGCCCCACTTGGGTGCGCGATGGTGCGGCAGCGTGCGCCGGTCGCGCAGGGGCCGGGGGATGCGGCCGCGGAGACCGCCGCCGACGCGGAACGGCGACGCGTTTTTGCCGAGCTCACGGGCGGAGAATTGGGGGCGGGCGGCGGGTATCTCATCGGCGTGCCTCCGGACAGAACCGAGGGGGCCAGGAGCCAGGAAGCGATCAACGCCAGCCGGGCCGCGGAGCAATCGCCCGCTCGGCCGGAAGACGTGCACAAGTCCACCACCGCCGACTTGAACGGCGACGGCTTCGTCACGCTCGACGAGGTGATCGCGATGAAACGCGCCGGCCTCAACGACGGAGAAATCATCAGACGATTGCGGAGCGCCAACGAGCTGTACCGGATCACTCCGGAGCAGGAGCGCTATCTCACCGACCGCGGAATGACCGGCCCGGTCGTGCAAGCCCTGGAGGAAATGAACCATCAAACCCCGGCCACGGCACGCGTCGCCGGTGAGCAGATTGCACCGACGAAGTAAGAGGCGGGTTCATCGCGGGAAGAGAACGCGTCACAATATGGCGGCCGCAAGCGCCCCGCTCTTGATCCGCTATCGCTCATTCCTCTCCTCCCACACGCCGCGATAAAATGTGCTGATGTCTTGCTTCCGGGCGATCTTTGTCGTGTCCCTGTTGGCTCTCACCGGCTGCGCGACCTACGAGTACGACATCGTCCAACCGCCCGGCGTCCGTCGGCATATCGGGCACGATCAGGACACGGTGATAACCTCCCCGCCGGTGGAGTATCGAATGCGCGCGGTCGAAGACCGGCTGGTGGTGCGCATGTTCAACCGCTCAAATCAGGGGCTTCGGCTGGTGCCCGAGCAGAGCAGCGTGGTCGATCCGTCCGGCCAGGCGCACCCGGTGCGCGGCGCACACCTTCCGCCAAGCAGCTATACGAAACTGGTGCTTCCGCCGGTGCCGCATTGGGTACCAACGAGCCCGCGATACGGGTTTGGCATGGGCTATGGAACGGGCTTTTATCGCGGCCCGTTGCTGGATGACGAATGGGGGTACTACGAGCCGTGGTGGGACGAGCCGCAATATATGGCCGTGTACGAGCCGGGCGAGTCGCCCTGGAACTGGCCCGCGGATTCGGACGTGCGGCTCGTGCTCACCTTCCAACGCGGAAACGAAGGGCCGTTCACACAGGAATGGACGATCCGCAAACGGCGCATGTAAAACGTGGTCACTACGACGCTATTGGTAAATTCCACGACGTGGCCGTCGAGACGCTATATCGGCAGCCGCTTTTTATCGACCGTCCAGAGGAACGCCAGATGCTGCCGCGGCTTGGGGGGCAGCAGGACGCGCAAAATCCCGCGCACGATCGGACGGCCCGCCAGCAGACCGAGGCTCAACCCGAGGAGTTCCAAAAGAAAGAATAGCGCGATGCGCGGGACGGCCCACTGGCGCAGGTCCACCGTTTCACGGTCGGCGTTCCAGATGACCCACGTGCCCAGGCATGCGAGCAGCGGCATCGCGAATGCGAAGACGCGCCAGCGGCCCCGCGCGTGCCAAAGAAAAACCGAATGCAGCCCGCCGACGACCGCGGCCAGCGCGGTCGCCACGCACATGAAGATCGTGCGCCCGGTCCGCTGGTCGCTGGCTGCCTGCGAATCCGCCGGCGGCACGTCCTGCAGCGTGTAACGGTAGATGATCATATGTTGGCCCGGCATGCCCGGGGCTGGCACCTCGAATTGTTGCCAGCGGGTGAATGACATCAGATAGCCGTACGGCAGCATGCCCATGAACAGCGTCCCGAGGCCGAAGACCACCAGCAGCACCAGCACCCAGCCGATCAGCAGCAGCGTCCCAAACCGGTTGAGCCACACGCGGCTTGCGGACGTGCCCAGCCCCGCCGCCGCCCACCGGCCGCATTCGGGGCAGCGGCAGACCAGCAGCCCCAGCCGCTCGTCCCGAACGACCGCCTGCGTGTGCAGGTTGTAGCCGCACGATTCGCAGAAGGTGTCCGTGTGGATGTTGGAGATGACCGGGCCGACCTGGGCTTCTGATTCGACCCGGGCTTCTGATTCAATTTCGTTCATCGGGATTTGCCGTTGATGGGATAGTCGTGCGATCGGGTGATTCCTTTCCTATAATCCCGCAACAATGGCGAATTATACACAAAGCATCCAGAATCTGATGAGCGAGCTGTCCCGCCTGCCGGGGATCGGCATGCGGTCGGCGGAGCGGATTGCGTTTCATCTTCTCAAGCAGAACCCGGAAGACGCGCTGCGGCTTGCCGACGCGATCCGCGAGGTGAAGACCCGCATCAAACACTGCTCGGTCTGCTACAACCTGACGGAACAAGACCCCTGCGGCATTTGTGCCGACCTCGGGCGCGACCAGTCGCTGGTGTGCGTGGTCGAGCAGCCCAAAGACCTGCTAGCGCTGGAAGCCACCGGCCTCTACCGCGGCGTCAATCACGTATTGCTCGGGCGGATCTCCCCGCTCGAAGACATGGAGCCCGGCGACCTCACCATTGAGCCGCTCATGCAACGGCTCGAATCGGGCGCGGTCCGCGAGATCATCATGGGCACCAACCCCACGATGGAAGGCGACGGCACCGCCCTTTATGTGCAGAGCCTGGCCGCCGGACGCTACCCCAACGTCCAACTCACCCGCCTCGCCCGCGGCCTCCCCGCCGGCAGCAACATCGAGTACGCCAACAAAAACATCCTCGCCGACGCGATCAGCGGCCGGCAAAGAATGTAGGTGCAAGTAAAAAGTAGAAAGTAAAAAGTGGGAAAGGCCCCCTGACCTTTCCCACTTTCTACTTTTTACTTCTCCTCCCCGTCTTCGCTTCGGGAAAGAGCTTGTGGCGGTCTTTCTTCACGTCGCCTTTGTCGAAGCGGCCGCGCGTGCGCATATCCGTTCCGCCGCCGGGAATGCCGGCGCCCCCGCCGCTGCTGGCATCGGCGGCTCCGGTGGCGCCTTCCATCACGTCGCGCCGGCCCCGGTCCGCGCGCTTGCGCGAGGCCGGGGGAATGATGTCTTTGTGAATGTCATCCTGGGCGCTGCCCCCGACGCGCTTATGACGTGCCATAAGAACTCCGACGTTTTACTTTCTACTTTTTACTTCCCTCAAGTCTGCTCCGACTGCGGCTCGGCCAGATCATCGGGTTGCGCGCCGCTGGTGGTGGCGTCGCCGCCCGAGTGGTCGACGGTGTCGAGCACCGGCCGGGGGCCGCCGACGCCTCCGCGCGGGCGTTCATTGCGGCCGGGGGCGGGCCTGCCGCTGGCGAAGGCGGCGCTCCCGCCTTCGGTGATGTCGGGGCCTTGGGTGCGGCGTTCGCCGGGGTCCAGCGCTACTCCGCCGCGGCCGTCGAGTCCGATGATATCGCTGTCGACATCGCCTCCGCTGCCCGCGCCGTCGGGGCCGGGCGCCCAGCCGACTCCGGTCGTGCGCACGCCGCGTGAATCACTGCGCATCGGGCCGGTTCCCGGGTCGGGACCCTTTCCGTAACCGCCCGGCTCAACGGGCCCACGGGCGCGGTCCGCCGGGATGCCAAAGTCCAGCGCCCCGCCGACTCGGTCCGCGGCCTTTGTGCTGCTGCCGACCTTCGTGCGTTCCGCCGCCCGGTCGCGCGTCGTGCTGGCGCCCGAGCGGCGCTTCGCGCTGCCGCCGGCCGCGCTTCGGCCCTGCGATTTTTCACCCCTTTGCGATGCCTGAGAGCGGCCGCCCTGTGCCGGCCGGGCCGCGCGGGCCTCCGACTTCGGGCGCGCCGCGGAGCGGCCTGGTGCCTTAGACGCGGGACGCGCCTTGGAGGCGCCGCGCGACTTTCCGGTCGACGCCTTCGCGCGTGCGCCCTTGGCCGCCCCGGCCGTTGCGCCGCCTCGCGCTTTCGCGCCGCCCGAGGGCCTTGCGGATTTCGCTCCGCCGCGTCCGCCCGCCTTGGCTCCGCCGCCACGCTGATTGGATTTCGTGCTCGCCATCTTGGCTTCTCCTGTAAGAGCTACTTATGGCTTAAACTTCCTCGCCGCGAATGCCAACGGGCAAATTCCTGATCGTGAAGCCTCGCGCCCAAATATCCGCCGACCCCCCGATCCATAAAACGACCCGGCCCCGCCCGCGGGCTGGTGCTCGCGGGGCGGGGCCGGGATTTTTTGGGCTGTCGGACGGTCGTCTAAAGTAACCTGCGCGACGCCCGAATAAGGTTTATTTCGCCGGGTCGGGTGCCTTGGAGGCATCCTGCGTGCCGACTTCCTTTTCGATCGCGGACTTGGCCGCATCGGAGGCCTTGCCGGCGTCGGGCTTGGCCGGGTCCGGGGCCGGGGCGTCGGGCTTGACGCTCGGCTCTTCGGGCTTCGCGGGTGCGTCGGGCTTTGGCGCATCCGGCTTCACCGTCGGCTCGGGCAGTGTCGGGGCTTCCGGCTTGGGGACGTCCGGCACGGGGGCGGGCTGCGGCTTGGGCGCCGTGGGCACGTCCGGGAGCACCGGCGCTTCGGGCTTTTTCAAATCCGCGCCGGTTGAAACGTGGTCGGCGGCGGGGGCGACGGGCTTGGCGGCCTCGGCGGCCTTGTTATCCACGGCCGGGGCGTCCACCGTGCCGACGATCTTTCCAGCGCCGATGTCGGCGGAAGTGCCGCCGCCCTGATCCACCTGCGGGCGGGCGTCCGCCGAGGTGTCGGCATGATGATGGTTGCAACCGATGCCGGCCGCGCTGCCGAGGGCAAGGAGGCTGGCGAGATAGATCTTTGCGTTCATGACTGGTTCCTTCAAAGCCGCTGAACATGCTTTTCCCCGCACCCACCCGCGATGGCGGCACATCGGGTGGCGGCAATCCCCGCAACAGCCGTAGATGCGGCCCTGACGGGGATTGGTCTCCAAAAGGCTACGCGTCAAGCCTACTTATTTTTGCTGTCGTCGCCAAAGCCCGGGATCTTGATGCTGCCGGCCGCCTTGGAGGCGTCGAGTTGCGTGCGGAGGCTGGTCACGGTGACCTGCAACTGGGTTGAAAGCTGGTCCTTCATGCCCTCAAGCTTCTTCAGGTCCGCATCCGCGGCATCCCACTTCTTGGCGGCGATGTCCTCCTTGGCCTGCAACAGCAACTTCTGCGCGTCCGCCGAGGCCACCTCCGTGGCCGCGGGAGCGGTCGCCGGCACCGGGGGCAGGCCTGGGACCGCGGCCGTATTGGGGACCGTCGGGAGCGTCGCGGCCGGCGCGCCGCTGTTGCTCTGAGGCACGGGCGGGGGCGGCGTCGTAGGGGTCGTCGGGGTGGAGGGCGCTGCCGGCTTTTCGTCCTTCTTGTCGCTGCAACCGATCACCAGCGCTCCGCCAAGGGCTACCGCCCACAATGCACGATACTTGTTCATAGGATCTCCTTTTCCAAGACTTTTAGTTCGCCGCCTAATGGCGGACGACCTCACCCGCAAGGCAGCTTACGCGAATCTTACCGGCCGCGACAGGTCCGTATTCCGGTCGGTAAGCCGCCTTGCATCAGGCCACCGTTTAGCCGATATACGGATGAAGGGCCGAAGCGTCGAGAGGCCGCCGATTGCGGTCCCGGGCGTCGCCCCGCCCAAACTTCAGATCCGAAGGAAAAGCCCGTGTCACGCGCGCCCCACTTCTCACCGCCGGCAACTCCCGATGCCGCTGGCCCGCGCCCGCCCGGCAACGGCTTTATGGCAAAGATGATGGTCGCCGCCGTCGTCGCGGTCGTGGTGATCGTCATGGCACTCGTCTACCGCCGTTCGATCACCATTCGCGAGCCCACGGCGGCGGTGGTCATCGAGGGGGACCGCTCGCTGGATGGCACCAAGGTCGTCGTCACCGAGGAAGCTCCCGCCCATCGCTCCTGGACCGTCCTGCTCACCCACGACAACAATTGGAAGACTCCCGTCCTGCTGGACCCGGGCGACTACAAAATTACCATCACCCACGCCGGCCATAATCTCCGGGCCGCCGGCTTCTCGCTCGAGCGCTACGCGGGTTGGAATATTCCCCTGCCCTCCGCCGTGCGAATCGCCGGGAATCCCGCCGTGGGCGACGTTGTCGTCGCCATGACCAACATCTCCCCCGACCCCGGCACAAACTCCCGCGTCGAGCCGGTAACCCTCAACCAGAAAAACGAATTCCGCGCAACCGCCTATCTCATGCCCGGCAGCTACCACGTCGTCGCCACCCACGCCGGCGCCACCGTCTACGACGGCAAGCTCACCGTCGACCG
>JAQGHH010000492.1 GCA_028288945.1 Phycisphaerales bacterium | reverse complement strand
CCGGGGGACCAGTTGCTGCTGGAAGCGATCGCCGTGCGCGTGAAAAGCCGGACGGGCCACGTCCGCTGCAAGGCGTTTGTTGAAGACAAGCTGGCGTGCGAGGCGGACATCAAGTTTATGCTGGTGGACGCCGAGCCGGAGTAGGTGCGGATCGGGCCGTGTCGGCCCGTCCCGCGTGCCGGTGAGGCCGGGCCAAGAGACCATGAAAAACGAACCGGCAAAGGTGAAGGAGACGAAGCGGTCGCCGTGGTTCGCATCCCTTTTTGCGTTCCGCTTTTTCTCCGACGCGCTCCCCCGACTCTCCCCGCACGCCGTCATCGACCCCCACGCGCAGATCGGCGAGGACGTGGAGATCGGCCCGTTTTGCGTCATCGGCCCCGAGGTCACGATCGACAGCGGCTGCCGACTGCTCAACAACGTCACCGTCCACGGCCGCACGACCATCGGCAAGGACAACGTCTTCTTCCCCAACACCGTCATTGGCGCCGCCCCGCAGGACAAGAAATACAAGGGCAGCTCGACGATGCTCGAGATCGGCAGCGGCAACGTCTTCCGGGAGGCCGCGACCGTGCATTGCGGCACGGAAAAGGGCGGCGAAGTCACCCGGATCGGCGACAACGGTTTGTACATGGTCAACGCCCACATCGGGCACGACGCGCAGATCGGCAACAACGTGGTGTTCGCGAACAACGTGATGATCGCGGGCCACGTGCTCTGCGAAGACTACGCGTGGCTCGCCGGCGGCGTCGGGGTGCATCACTTTGTAACGATCGGCCGCCATTCCTTCGTCGCCGCGTACTCGCGCATCCACCACGACGTTCCCCCCTTCTGCAAGATCGACGGCCAGGACAAAGTCCGCGGCCTAAACGCCGTCGGCCTTCGGCGGGTGGGCCTGCCCGAGGAGGACATCACCGCCCTCCACTCCGCCTGCCGCAACCTGTTCAGCCGCCGCAAGCCCTTCGCCGTGGCGATGGCCGAATACGATTTGCTCAACGGGATCAACCCCCACGTGAAGCAGATGATCGAATTCCTCCGGCGGCGCGACACGGGCCGCCACGGTCGGTACCTGGAAAGCCTGCGGAACAAGTAAAAAGGCGAAAGTAAAAAGTGGGAATGCAGCGAAGCGCTCGTCGTGCGCGGCGATTGGTTCCGAACTCACCGCCTCCTCTTCCGCTACTTTCTACTTTTTACTTCCTAAATCAGTCCCCCCGCCGCACCGGCTGCTTCGTACGCGCAGTGGTGGAACAACGCTTCCCATTCGATCTGCTGGAGGCGGACGGCCGCGGCGTAGCGCGGATCTTCAGGGGTCTTGTGAACTTCCTGGACGATATCGACGAAGGCCTCGGGCGTATATTCGCCTGACACGGCGTGGAGCAGTGTTGCATCGGTCGTATCCCGGCCGACCACGTCGAGCGACATCGCGCTGATCAGCCGCATCGCCCGGTGGTCGGCGCAGCGGGCGTACCAGTATTTCGCGTTGGAAAAGTCCCCCTCCCGGCGGTGCATGATCGCGTGCCAGAATGCGCCCGTCGGGCCGATCAAGTCCTGCACCAGCTCGTGGCATTCGTGCAACGCATCATGCCGGAGCCAAAGCCCGCCGAGCATGGCGGCGGCTTCCTCGCGCGCCTGCACCGGCACCTGCAGCAAGTGCTCGGGCTTCACGCCCCCGAGCAGTTGGGTGGCTTCGGGCGGCGTAGGGCCGCGGAAAACCAGCTGCTGATACGCGTCCGGCCGCGCCCGCAATATCGTCGTAGCCAGCGGCGACAGAAAGTCCGGATGGGTGTCGGTGATGTTGTTGTTCGCCATTCGCAATAACCTCTAAGCACAAGCCGCGCCCATTTCCTGCATGAGATCGCCGGGATGCAAAACCCGATCCCCTGCCCGGTTCAAAGGATCAGTCCGTCGGCACACAGTTTACATTAGGCAGGGTGAACAACCCAAAACGCGGCGGTGGCCGCGCAATTTAACAGGAGCAGGTATGTCTACGCTTCGTTACGGCACGGCGGTGCTCGCCGCCGGTTTGCTGGCCGGGTGTGCGGCGCAAAACAGCGATACCAACAAAGGAGCCGCTGACGGCGCCAACGGGCCGGCAGCGCGGATGACTGCGGATGCGCCGACTTCGACCGAGATGGCCGCTTACGCAGGCGCGCATGTTTTCCCGTCCAACTTAGCGCCGAGTTCCGACCTTCGCGCCGCCGCCCTGGTGACGCCCGATCGCAGTGCGATCAAGGTGTACAACTTCAGCAGCCAGCCGCTGCGCGACGTGGAGCTGTGGGTGAATGGCGCATATGTCCAGCGCGTGAACGGAATTCCCGCCTCCGGCAGCGTCACGATCCGCACGACCAATCTGTACAACGGCCTGGGCCGGAACTTCGCCAGCCAGTCGGAGCCCGTGAGCCGGGTGCAGATCCGCAATTCGCAGGGATTGTACAACCTGCTGGGCCCCGCTTCCGAGTAGCGTGTTTCGCTCATGCCGCAGCCCTCGTCCGTCCGATAACCAAGGTGTGCCCGCTCGCGTAGATCGGCGGGATTTTGGACGGACGAGAGGATCGCTATGAAACACGCAATCGTCGTATTGGCCATCAGTGGTGTCGCATTTTTAGCAGGGTGCAGCGGGCAGACCTCGCTGATCCCCAACACCGACCCCAAGCTCCGCCGCACCCCCGCGCAGTTCGCGGCCGACGCCGCCAAGCGCCACCCCTTCAAGGCCGACGCCCCCAGCGGCGGCGAGGCGCTGGGCCGCGCCGAGTACAACCTGACCGTCGCCACGCTCCAGGTCCTCAACTATTCCGACGAGGATTGGGACGACGTCGAGGTGTGGGTCAACAAGGAATACGTCTGCTTCGTCCCCAAAATCGAGAAGGGCAAAGTCCGCGTCAAAAGCCT
>JAQGHH010000487.1 GCA_028288945.1 Phycisphaerales bacterium | reverse complement strand
CGGAGGGGAAGGGGAAGTACGACTGCGCGGTGGTGCTGGCGTATTTGCCCGAGGAGGAGCTTTCACAGCTGGCCGCAGATTTACCGGAGGTGGATGCCGTGGTCGGCGGGCCGACGGGGCAGGCGCTTGCGCCGCGATCGGTCGGGCCGTCGCTGCTCGCCGCCGCGACGAACAAGGGCAAATTCCTCGTCCAGCTCGATCTCCCCGCCGCCGGCGCGTCTGGTCGCCTCGGCGGCAAGGTCGCCGAGATGGGGCCTTCCATCCCCGACCAGGACGCACAGCTCGCCAACCTCCGGCAATATCTCGCAACGCTGGGCGAGCGCGATTTTTCCGCTGCCGAAAGCGGGCTGACGCCCCCCCTTCCGGCGGACGCCCCAGCGGACTACCGCATCGCCGGCAGCGAGTCGTGCGCCGCGTGCCACCGCGCCGAAAATGAATCGTGGGCCCACTCCGGGCACGGCCACGCCTGGCAGACGCTCCAGCCGCGGGGCTTTCACGTGGACCCGTACTGCCTGCAATGCCACACCACCGGTTACGGGCAGGCCGGCGGGTTCGTGTCGGTCCGGCGCAGCGCGGCGCTCGTCGGCGTCGGGTGCGAGAATTGCCACGGCCCGTCGCAGGCCCACGTCCATGACCCGAAGGTTCGCACGCCTTTCGTCGCCCTCGACCAGTGCGTGCGCTGCCACGACCACGAGAACAGCCCGAATTTCGCCCGCGACGCATTTTGGGCAAAAATCCGACACGGCAAAGCCGCGGCCGACCGCACGACCCCCGGCCGGGCCGGCGGCGGACGGGCGAAATTGGAGGTGCAGCCGTGAGACGGTTTTTCGACAAGCTAAAACAATCCGCCGGCAAGGGGTGCGTGACACTTCCGGCGGTCTGTCTTCAATTCCCTCCGGGGAGCGCGACGCCTCCGGCTTTCGCTCTTCGATTCCCTCCCCCGGAATACCGGGGGAGGGAGTATGGACCCCGCCGATACGCAGCCACCGGCGGGCACGACCGCGCCGGTGCGCGGGCGCCGAAGGCCAGCCTTTTCGTTCTCGTGGCGTCTTATGTCGCGGCCGGCGTGCTGGGCGCATCAACGGCGCGCGCGAAGGCGGAATTCACCGTCACCGCTCGCCCACCAGCGACCGCCCCCGCCGCTGCGCCGGCCACGGCTCCCGCCGAAGCCGCGGCGGCAGGGCCGGTGTGGCTCACGAACCTCGACCAAGGCTACAAGGACGCCGCCAAACGCGGCCGGCCGATGCTCGTCATTTACGGCGCGGCGTGGTGCGGGCCCTGCCGGGCGCTGGAAAAGGAAATGGACGCCCCGTCCGTGCAGTCGAAGCTGGCGAACTGGACGCTGGTGCACCTCGACGTGGACAAGCCCGAGCCGGGCGCCCCCGCGTATGCGGGGCCGATCCCGGCGCTCCGGGTGCTCACGGCCGGGGGCAAGCCCGTCGCCTCGCGCGACGGCTATCTCTCTGGCGAAGACTTGCTCCGCTGGCTCCGGGAGAGCGTTCCCGGCTCCGAACCGGTTGACCCGGACCTGGTCGGGGCGGAGGCCCCCGACGCCGAGGCGGTCGGTCGGCTGGTCGCGAAGCTGGCCGGCGCTGACGCCGCGGCTCGCGAGGCGGCAGTCCATCGGCTGACGCCCTTCCCGCAGGCCGCCGCCGGCGCGGTCGCCGCCGTCTTCGAGAAGGGGAACCTGAAGACGCGGTTGTCCGCGCTGGACCTTCTCACCGAATGGGGCGCGCCGACCAAGGGGATCGACCCGTGGGAGCCGCGAACGATCGACGCCGCCCGACTCGAAGCCATCCGCAAGTGGGCCACTTCCGTGAAGCCCCCGGCCACGCAGCCTTCGGGGCCGCCCGCGCTTTTGGACAGCTCACGTCTCGATGGCGCGCGCCACGATTTGGCCGCCCTGCTCCGCGCGTCCGATCCGCCCGAGGTGCGGGTGCTGCTCGATCGCCTGGCGCGGGTCGGGCCGGCGCTGCTGCCGGAGGTTCTCGATCGCATCAAACGGGCGACGTCCGACCACGACCGTGAGCGTCTGACGGCGGTGCGCTATCGGCTGGTCGCGACCGATTCGCTCGCGCTGGGATGGCCGGGCGGCTTGGAGCGGCTGGCCTCCGCCGACACCCAGACGCGCCACGACGCCGCCGACCAGCTCGTCAAACGCGCCACCGCCGACGACCTTCCGCTCCTGCTGCAACTGTTCAGCGACCCCGACCCGCTGGTGCGAGAGATCAGCCTGCGCGGGCTCGAAGCGCTCGGCGGGCCTAGCGCGACGGCGGCGCTGGTCAACCTCCTGCACGACCCGGTCCTCAACGTGCGCGCCGCGGTACTCAAACAGCTCGCGGAGGAGCCTTCCGCCGAGATGGCCGACGCCGTGATCGGCTATATCGCCCAGGAGAAGGACGCGGACCTGCTCGTCCATGCCGTGCGCGTGCTCCGCGCCGCGCGGGGCGCGAAGGCCGTGACCTGTCTCGTCGGGATGACGACACACGAGAGCTGGCGCGTGCGGGCCGAGGCGGTGGACGCCCTGGCGGAGATTCAGCAAAAGGACAGGGTCTCCTCGGGGGCCGCGCAGGAACAGGCCGCGGCTGCCGTCACAAAACTCGTGGAAGACCCTGACGGCTTTGTCGCCGGCCGGGCATTGGCGGCAATGAAGGTGTTCGTCAGCGGCAGCGCCCTGAAGACGATGATCGAAACCGCCAAGCGCCGGCCGGAGCTGGCCTTGGAAGTCGTGAAGATGCTGGCCTCCGAGTCCGGCAACGACGTCTCGGTCAGTGCCGCGTTGCGCGGGTTCTGTTCGCACGAGAAGCCGGCGGTACGCGCCGCTGCGGTGGTCGCGCTGGCCTTCAACTCGCCGCGCAATTGCGAGAAGGAGATCCAGGCCGCCCTGCGCGATACGGTGACGGATGTGCGCGTGGCGGGGGGGAATGCGGCCTTCAGCATTTTCGAGATTTCGCAGCCGCAAAACGGGTACATCGAAAAGCCTTCATTTTTCGGCATAGGGGGCGGCCGCGTGAAAGTGGACTCCGCGGAATGGCTCGAAAATTTCCGCACCGGCAAAGGCCGGCCCGAGTGGACCGGCGGCGTCATCCCCGACCTCCAGAAGATGCTCAAGTCCGCGGACAAGTCCGAGCGCCTGGCCGCCGCGCAGCCACTGGTGGCGATGGGCCACGAGGACGAAGCGCTGCCGGTCGTGCTGGCCGAGGCCAACGCCGACGCGGGCGTCCGCGTTAGCGCCACGCGGTTGCTCCCATGGCTCCCTTGGGAGAAGCGGCTGTCGTGGTTCAACACGTTGGCCGCGATGCCGGCGGTGGAAGGCCTCGTGAGAAACCTGGCCGAGCACATGGCCGTCATGAGCGACGCCCGCGCCGCCGAGGTGCTCTGGGGGCTGCTGGCGAGAAAGGACGCGGAGGCGGCGCAGGCGGTCTTCTCCGCGTTGCAACAGTCCTATACCGGGCAACGCTACATCAACTCGGGGGACGGCCAGGACGCCTTGCTCAAGCCGATGGCGGATGCGGCCAGGGCGAAGGTGGAGGGCGGAAGCGACGAACAGCGTGTCGTCGCGCTCGCCCTGTTGTTGACGGCCGCCCCGGAGGAGGCCGCGGTTCAGGCGAAAAAGATTTGCGAGGACGCAAAGGCTTCCGCCCCGTTGCGGCTCGACGGCCTGCACGTGCTGCTGCTGGCCCAGCCCGCCGAGGAGGCGGAGCGCACCGCTACGGCCGCGATGGCCGGCGACTCTCCCGCCGCCCGTAAGATGGCGCTAAGCTTCCTTGCCATGGGCGGCGACGCCCTCGGGCAGCTTCACGGGAGCATCTACATTTCGTACTCGATTCGCAGGACCGTCTCCTACAACGGCAAGCCCGCGGTGCTCAAAGCGCCCGAAGGCCTGACCGCCGAGAAGCTCACGCCCTTCCTCCAAGGCGCCGATCACCAGGACGCGGCGTACGCCGGGTATCTGCTATGCCTGATGGGAAATCGCGACGGGCTGCCGCCCCTTCTGCAACAGTGGCGCGAGCAGCAGAAGCAACGGTCCAACCAATGGGACCGCCTGGCCTACCGGGCCATCGCCGCCCTCGACGACGACGCGCAGACGCCGGTCCTCGAACAGATTTACAAGGGGTACAACCAGCAGAGTTATTACGTGCGCGAGTTCTACTGGACCATCCGCGGCATGCACGGCCCGGCGGTCCTCAAGCTCCGCAAGACCATCCGCGACGAGGTCGGGATGCAGCAACTGCAATGATCCTGAGCCGTTGATGATGATCCGTTGACCGCATTAGCCAAATGGAAAGAAAGGACCCTCCCATGAATTGTGTTCCCTCCCGTCTTGGCAAGATCGTATTGGCGATAACCCTGCTGCTGCCCGCTTTCGCGCGGGCCGCTGCTTCCGACGCCGCCGTCACCGGAAACGGCCGCGTCGTCCTCAAGCGCCAGCCGCAGATTCTCCGGGCGCAGCTCGTTCTCACCGGCGAAGGGAAGACGATCGCCGAGGCGGCGGAAAAGCTGAAGGAGGCCCAGGCCGCGGCGGGTAAGAAGCTCGCCGAGCTGGGAGCGTCGGAAAAATCGGTCGAGTTCGGGGCCACGCAGGTGGGCACGGCGGGGGTTGATGCCCGCCAGCAGATGTACGCCCAGCGCATGGTGACCATGCGCGGCGGCCGCGGCGCCAAGCCCGCCGCTCTGCCGAAAACGGTCACGGTCTCCTCCACGCTTAAAGCCGAATGGTCCCTCAAGCCCGGCACCCCCGAGGAGCTGCTGATCAACAGCTATACGCTTCAGGAAAAGATCAAAGGCGCCGGTCTTGCAAAGAAGGACAAGGAGGCCAAGCAACTCACCCCCGAAGAGCAGGAGGCGCTGGAGGAAGCCCAAGGCATGCAGGGGGGCGAGGCGGCCGACCCGTCCGCGCCCAGCTTCCAGTATGTCAATAAGGTCGCGGAGGAAGACCAGGCCGCGGCCCTCGCCGAAGCATTCCAGAAGGCCAAGGCTGATGCCCTTCGTCTGGCCAAGGCCGCCGGCGGCGACTTGGGCGCGTTGCGCCAGGTCAGCAGCGCCACCAGCTCCCCCACCGGCAACCCGGGCGACGAGAACCAGGCCTATCAGCGTTTCATGATCCGCCAGATGATGGGCGCCTCGGCCCCCGCCGATTCCTCCGATACGTCCAACAGCGAAGCCACCGCCCCGCAACCCGGACCGGTCGAACTTCAGATCGTGGTGACGGCGTCGTTCGGTTTGAAATGAGGAGAAGAACCCGAATTGCGGTAGCCCGGATGGCCCCGGCCGGTTTTTTCCGGCCGCGAGGTCTTCCCGTCACCAATGCAAAAACCCCTCTGTTTCAAGGGGTTTTTGTCGAATGCAGCCGATAGGGCTCGAACCTATAACCTGCGGTTCCGTAGACCGCCGCTCTATCCAATTGAGCTACGGCTGCTTAATTGACTGACCTTAGGCCCTCCAGCCGTCGCACCAAGGAATCTTAGTGCTACCGGGCGAAAGGCGGGGCACATATTAGGGATGTGGGGGCGACACCGCAACCTCTCCCGAAAGGGTTTTCAGCAGACGGGCCAAATTGGTCGCAAGCCGCGTGCTATTTCGCTTCGAGTTCCGTGATACGGATGTTGCGAAAGGCGACTGAGCCGTGGTTGCCCTGAAGCATGAGCGGGCCTTTGGCTTTCTCGCCGCCCGGGAGCTGGCCGCCTGTGGGATGGGGGGCTTCCACGTTTTCGTGGATGACTTTGCCGTTGAAGGCGACCTGGACGAACCTGGCGTTCTCGGTTTTCTTTCCCGCGGCATCGAACCGGGGGGCATGGAAGACGATGTCGTAGCTGTTCCACTCGCCGTAGGGCTTGAGGGGGTTGGCGTCGGGGGCTTTGATTGTGTAGATGCCGCCGCAATCACCGGGGCCGAGCTTGTTGTCGGGCTTGCCGAAGTTGGAGAGGATCTGCACTTCGTACTGGCCCATCAGGTAGACGCCGGAATTTGAGCCGTCGGGGATCATGAACTCGATGTGGAGCTGCACGTCGCCGAACGCTTTTTCAGTAAAGATGTCGGTGCCATCGCCATGGGCTCGGAGCATGGCCCCGGCGGGCTTTGCAGCCGTCTCAGCGACGGCGGCCAGTTTGTTCTTATCCGCCGGATCGAGTTGGACCGGCACGACCGACCAGATCTTGGCTTTGCCCGGGTCGGCGAACCTCCAGCCGGTGAGATCGGTGCCGTTGAACAGCAGCTCCCCTTTGTCCTTGAAATCGACGGCAGCGGCATCCGACTTGGCCGCGTGCTTTTTATCGTCCGCCGCCTTGATGCCGATGGCCAAAAACGAAACAGAAGCCACCGCCAGCACGGCAATTAGCGCAACCGAACGCTTGGTGGGGAGTTGAGTGTCCATGGCGGGAATGGTACCAGAACCAGGCTGAAGCGGAAGAGGAATTGCGGAGTGGTACGGGGGTCAGAGATGCAAGGCGTTGTCGGTGACGTCCCAAAGCCTCAGGTTGTGGATGACCTGTTCCTGCTTGAGCGACTCGGCGTGGCCGTCGAAGTAGACGACGTTGCAACCCCTATCATGGCGGTACGCGGTGATGTTGAACGCGGTGGGGCCGTACACTTCGCCCTTGGTCAGGTAATCGCCCGATGCCCATTCGCCGATGATCCAGTCGGTCGCGTCCGCGAACATCAGCTTCTCCGCCGGCCTGCGCACTTCGCCGACGGAAAATCCGCAATAAGCGAGCGGCAGGTTTCCCCACCAATCCATGTTGCCGGCGAAGTTATAGCCGTAGCTATAGCTGATCGGGTAACCGTCCGACGAGCCGCGCTCCAGTGCCATGACAGCCCGCGGGCAGATTAATCCTTGCGGCGCCATGCCCGAAGTGCTGCGCCTCAGTCCCATCGCCTCGCAGAATGCCGGGTTCCAGCACCAGCCGACGAGAGGAGGCACATCCATCCCCGTCGGCTTCGGAAACGGCGGCGGCGGCCAGCCGGGGGCCGGCGGGCCGAAGTCGCTGCCGTATTTCAACGGCAGGTACCACCGCTTGCTCTGGGCTACGTACTGGAGATTCATCAGCCCGTACTGCCGCAACGTGCTGAGACAAGCAACCTGCTGCGCCTGCCGCCGGGCCTTCGCCAACGCCGGGAGCAGAATCGCGACGAGCACCGTAATGATGCCTATCACGACCAACAGCTCGACGAGCGTAAAGGCACGCTCTGGCAAATACGGCCGGCGCATTCGTTCTCCCGGACGACAAGAGGTGACGGCCGCGATTATCCCGCCGAGGGGCGCACCAAGTCAATGATTTGCTAGAAAATCACGGCAGCAGGTAGTCACGAATGAAGTGCACGAACTCTATCTACGAAAAGCCGGGGGACCACAATCGGGGAATGCGAAGGGATTTTTGCCTTGTGTCTACGAACTTATTCGTTACCCTGCATTCCGAATTTATTCGTAATCCGATTTCCTTGCTCAATAGGGTGACGAACCATGCCTCGAAAACCTTCCAGCCAGCCCAATGATGTGGAGCTTGCGATCCTGCGCGTGTTGTGGGATCGCGGGCCCAGTTCCGTGCGCGACATTCACGACGCGCTGCGACCCACCCGGGATGCCGGTTACACCAGCACGCTGAAGATGATGCAGGTGATGCTGGAGAAGGGCCTGCTCGAGCGCGATCCGTCTACCCGGCCGCACCTCTATCGCTCGGCGGTGCCGGAAGAGCAGACGCAACGGCGGATCATGTCCAACATGCTCCAAACCGTTTTTGGCGGCTCGGCAGGCAAGCTCGTCCTGCGGGCCGTCGAGACGGGGCGAATCAACAACGAAGAACGTGCCGAGATTCGAAAACTCCTGGACCGCATGGAAGGAGGCGCACAATGAGCCTGCCGCACTTTTTTCTTGAATCACCCCTGATCCATCGCATCGGCTGGACCTTGCTCCATTCACTCTGGCAGGGGCTGTTGATCGCGCTGCTTCTCGCGATGGTGCTCGCGGTCCTTCGGCGGCGCAGTCCGCAGAGTCGTTATCTCGCATCGTGCGCGGCGATGGTAGCGCTGGCGATCGCGCCGGTGATTACGTTCATGGCCGCCCCACCGCCGCGAATTGCCTCGACCGGATTGAATTCGATTGCTTCGACCGCTTCGCAACCAGAGAGCCCTCGGGCGACGGCTCCAGACGTCGTCATCTCCGCATCGGGGAGTGACGCGCCCGCGGCCGAATCTCGGTCAGTGCATACCATCGAGGCCGGGTCGCCTATTGACGCGCGGTCGCCACAATCCGCCGCTTTGTCGATCCGCGCTACTTCGCCGGCGCACGCAGCGCGCTTGCCACTTCACAGCATGGTGGATCGTCTGTCGCCTTCTCTGCCCTGGCTCGTACTCGCCTGGGTGTCGGGAATGCTGGCGCTTTCAATCCGCAACCTTGGCGCGTGGGTTGCCGTACAACACCTCAAGTCGCGGAGCACACGCCCGGTTGAATCGGCCATCGAGCAAGCAGGCGAAAGACTCTCCCAACGGCTCGGGCTCGCAAGGCGCGTGCGATTCTTGCAGTCAGCGCTCGTCGACTCGCCGCTGGTCATCGGCGTTCTCAAGCCCGCCGTCCTCCTCCCGGCAAGTGTGCTCACGGAACTCCCCATGGCGCAGCTGGAGGCGCTGCTCGCCCACGAACTGGCGCACGTCGTCCGCCACGACTATCTCGTGAACCTCCTGCAAAGCGCGATCGAGACGCTGCTCTTCCATCACCCGGCGACGTGGTGGATCTCCCGGCGCATCCGCATCGAACGTGAATTCTGTTGCGACGACATCGCCGTGCGGGTCACACGCGATCGCTCCACGTACATACGCGCGCTGGCGGCGGTGGCGGGAGTGCCAGCGCCGGCACTCGCGCCCGCCGCGAGCGGGGGCCTGCTGCTCCCCCGCCTGCGGCGAATGCTGGGCCTGCCCGATCCGCGGGCGCGCGGCGCGTCGCCATGGCTGGCCGGAGCGCTGGCCGTTGTGTTGTGCATGATCGCGGCAATCGCGCCGACCCTATACGTGCCCGCCGGGGCGGCGGCGCA
>JAQGHH010000494.1 GCA_028288945.1 Phycisphaerales bacterium | reverse complement strand
CCCCTGCCTCCTGGGATTGTTCAGCATCGTGAGCCTGATCTACGGCGAACTGGCCCGCCGGAAGAAAGTGAAGGTCCACGCCACGCCCTGTTACCCGAAGACCGACCCCACCTTCGCCGACGCCCTGGCGTCGGTGCGGCGGCTGCTGTGGGAAGAGGTCATACTGCGACATGCCCCATTCGGCCTGCATGTCGCAAAACTTCCGCCGCCGATTCGTGAAGTGCTGCTGGAGCACCTGACCGCCGCGGCTTGACGGAATAAAGTGCAGAAGTCGAGGGGGCAAAGTGAGACATCCGGGGATGCGGCAAGAAATAATATTTCTGGGTTGCGCTTAGTAAGGCTTGTTAGGATTGGCCCGATGAGGCGTCTGGCTTTTGCTCGGGGATGAGGGTGGGGAAGAGGTCGATGGGGAATTCGGGACGGATTCGGACGCGGTCTTTTTCCGGCGCGGCACGGACCCGGCGGTCCTGCGGGCCGCGCGACTGTCGCTTGCAAATAGGTGCGGTGGACCGGACGCAAGGGGCCGGCGGATCGCGGGTTGCGGCGGGGAGGCGGGTCGTCAGACCCGAAAAAACGTCGCGCCGTGTCGCGCGGGGGATGCCTGTTGAACACCGGACCGCGGGGGAGCGATCGAACCGCAGATGAACGCGGATGAATGCAGGGCGCAAGGGATCCGCGGAGCGTCTACCCCCTCTGTCCTTGTCGGGGTTGATCCGCGTTCATCCGCGGTTCGACCAGATTTCAGAGTCGGCGGAGTCCGGCGCTGTGCCGCAGGTCAATGGAGGGGCGGAGGGAGGCAAGCGTTTGGGGCGGATCGGATTTGATTTATCAAATTCGTTATGAAAAAGGGCCTTTTGATCGGTCAAATCGGCTTTGCACTACAGAACGATTTTGCCCAAAAAAGTGGCGGGCTCAAACAGACTAGCGGGCCAAATAATTTGGTTCAGCCCGCTACGAATTGCCGGTTAATTGCTTCCGTGGTGCAAAGCCGGTCAAATCGGTCACAATCGGTCAAAACGGGCGGCAAAACCGCTGCCGCGGGCTGGAAATGAGGGTGGCGGGCGCGCAGGGCGGAGGGGTCGGTCAGGGGCATCGGTCAGGGGCGTTGGGGGGGTGGGGCGCGGGGGCGGCGGCGGGCCGATAAGCCCCGAAAAAATCGTTCACAATCATTCAAAAGTGGCGTTGGCGCGGGTGAAAACGGGGGTGGGAGTGAGAGGGATGAATGATCGTTGGCACCTGTGAAAAGTGCCCCGATCCTGCCGGCCCCCGGAATAGCGGGGAGGGGGAAAGTAGGCATGTCGCCCCTACACGGAGGCCACGCCGTCCCGCTCCGACGGATTCCAGCGGGCAGAAGCATTTCTGGCTGCCGGGTGGTTCGGGACTTTCGCTCTTGCGCGGGGGCATTAGAATCGCTGCGACGATGACCATCCTTTCCGAGATCTTCGAGCACAACCGTACGTTCATCGAGCGCAAGGAATACGAGGCGTTTCGCACGGACCAGTTTCCCAACAAGAAGCTCGTGGTGCTTACATGCATGGACACGCGGCTGGTGGAGTTGCTGCCGCGGGCGATGGGGTTTCGTAACGGGGACGTGAAGCTGGTGAAGAACGCCGGGGCGATTGTTTCGCATCCGTTCGGGAGCGTGATGCGGAGCATCCTGCTGGCGATTTACATGCTGCACGCCGAGGAGGTCGTGGTCGTCGGGCATACGGGCTGCGGGATGATGGGGCTGAGCTGCGATCGGGTGTTGGACAAGGCTCGGGAGCGGGGGGTGTCGGAGGACGTGATGTCCACGCTGCGTCACTCGGGCATCGACCTGAAGAAATGGTTCACGGGATTCGAGACCGTCGAGGACGGCGTACGCGAGAGCGTGGGCGTGATCCGCAACCACCCGCTGCTGCCGCGGGAGGTGCCGGTGCATGGGATGCTGATGGACTCGGAGAGCGGGGGTTTGAAGCTGATCGTGGAAGGGTACGGGAAGGGAAGGTAGGAGGGGGCGAAAGGCGTCTGGCGGTGGCGATTTGGGGCGGGAATTGAATCTCGCCGATGCACGACAATTATCCAAATAATTTTTCAGTTCCCACGGTTGAGGCCGCCATTTAACATGCGTTGGTACCGTGGGTTTGGTTCATCGTCACATGGGGTTGGATTGGCCAGGTAAGAAGGGCTCGGGTTTTATCATGTCGCTCCGCATCCTGCTCGTGGAAGACCACGAAGACACGGCGGAAGTAACGGCCCGCCTGCTAAAGGGCTGTGGGCACATCGTCCTGGTCGCGAATAGCTATGCCATGGCGATGCAGGAGAGCGCGGCGGGGTTCGATCTGCTTCTGACGGATATTGGCCTGCCGGATCGATCGGGGATCGAGGTATTCCGCGACCTGCGTCGGCATGCCACATTCAGGAGTATCGCGCTGACGGCGTACGGGATGCCCGCCGAGGTGCAGCAATGCCTGGACGCCGGGTTCGACGCACATCTGCTCAAGCCGATCGACTTCGGCAAGCTGGAAGAGGTGATCGACCAGCTCACGTGGAGTGCGACGCCCGCTCGCGAGGCGAATGTTGCGGAAGCGGCGGTGTCTTCGCCGGTGTAGTGAATCGGGGTTGCGGCACATCATCGAACTCGGCGGACCATCTGGGAAGCCGCAACATCGGCACGGCTACAAGAGGGTGTAAAGTGTGCCAACGGCGCGGGGTTTCCGGCCAGAATCTTGTCGGCACTGCAATGGCGGAATGCGATTGCGAAGGCTATGGGGCCGCCGGCATTACTGATGGGCGTTCGGATCCTCGACGGAAAGCCCCTCGGCGGTCGCGACCGCGTTCAGCTTCCGGTCCGAACCGACGAATGTAATGCTTAGACCAGTCGATTTCGAAAACGATTGAAGTGACAACGCGGCACCCAGCTGCACGGCGTCGTAGCCGCGCAAGCCGTGAACCTCGGCGAGCTTCATGGCACTCTCGATCACCATCGGCGTAATTTCGATGCGGTGGAGACTGGCAAAGAAGTCAGTGCGGAATTGCGAAATAATCCGCGACGCATCAATCGGCTGGAGCGATCCGCCTCGCTGGCGACGCGCGACGGCGGCGACCACTTCGACGCCGGTTATAACGGCGGCCCCAATAATATTCCGGACACTTGGATTAAACAGGCTCTTGACCCACGCCGAGCCAGCCTCGGCAACATAACGCTTGACCAGCGCGCTGCTGTCGAGGAAGTAGATCGCCATCTATCGGCGCTCCCGGATGATCGTCTCGGAAATCGGCTCGCCCTCAACCTGGATCGGCTCGAATTCGTCGCGCCCGGATGCATCGGGCAGAGGCTTTGGGATTTGGCGGATCGCCCCGGCCTCCAGCAGCCGGCGCTCCAATTCTTCTTCCGCAGTTCCCGTGGGCAGCGAATCAATCATTTCTCGCAACTGTCGCCGTTCATCGGGTGCAAGGGATTGCACGAGCGATTTCACTTCGTGGAACACGCGCTGGACGTTGGATGACACCATGGAAGTCACCGTTCCTCTCTGACAAATTATACCGTCACAATCGCGTCCGTGAAGACCAACGCACTATTACGGAAGTCTACGATACGGCTTCATATCCATCTTCGGATACCGCATCGCCACCGCCGCCAGGGTTTCCTTGTTCCAATACGCGTCGCCCGGCGGTGGAAACCCCAGCGCCTCACGCTGGCGGGGCGTCGTGGTTTCGATGAAGCGCTGCAAGTCGGGCTTTTCTCCGAGATGCGACCACAGATGAAAGCCCTGGAACGCGTGGCCGGCGGAGCGCCAGATCATGTGGTGGGAGAGGCGGACGCCGAAGTCGGCGGTCATTTCCGAGGCGCGGTGGAACGTGCGCATGCCGAAGAGAAGAAGGCTGCCGGCCTGACCCAAAATTTTCTTTTCCTTGCGGTACAGCCCGGCGTGCTTGTTGCGCGGGCGGAAGGGGGGCCAGAGGGGCTCCTTCCTCGTGAGTTCCGAGGGGACGACGCAGGTGGGGCCCATCTCTTCGTCCACATCCGTGTAGTAGAGGATCATGTTGACCTGGCGATAGTCGCCGTCGTCGCGGGGGACGACGAGGGTGTTGCCCTGGTAGTCGAGGTGCAGGGCTTGCTCAAAATCACCCGTGCCGGCGTACTTGGCCCAGATCGCGGATTGGGTGAGCACCACATTGCGCGTGCCCAAGGCGCGCTCGACGAAGGAGATCAGCTCCGGGTGCGTGCTGATGTGGTTGAGGGCGTCGCCGACGAAGGGGAATTCGGTCTGAAGGCTCTCGGCTTCCTCGAACACCCACGGATAGCGTTCAGGCGTCGCGGACAATTCCTCGGCGGTGGGGACGTACCGCAGCATGTTCGCGCGGGCGGCTTGCA
>JAQGHH010000480.1 GCA_028288945.1 Phycisphaerales bacterium | reverse complement strand
CATGGCCGCCGTCGGCCATGTAGGACGTGTAGAGCATCATGCTGTTGTCCAGCAGTGACGAGCCGCCTTCGTCGATCGCCTTCATCTTTTTTACGACCTCCGCGAAGAGCGTCGTGTACCACGCGTGGATCTGCCGGCAGGCCTCGCGGGCGATCGGGTCGGCGTCTTCGACCTTTCCCGCGTTGCCCTGGTGCTCAAGAGTGTGGCAGTGCCGCTCATCGCCGACCGTCACGACGCCGGGGTAGAAGGCGTCGTCGCTGCCGACGCTGAAGGTCGCGACGCGCGTCGTGTCCGTCTGGAATGCGAGGATCATCAGGTCCGACATCAGCGCGATGTACTCGGCGTGGCGCTCGGGGTCGCGGTCAATCGGGCGCGTGATCTGCCAGATCGGCATTCCTTCGGGCGGCAGGTTCGTCGGCAGGTTCAACTTCGACGGGCCCGGGTCGGCCATGTCCATCACTTCCTGCTGATGCTTGGCCTCGATGAAATCCACCCGCCGTTCCACTGACCGCACCGAATCCAGATATTCATCCAGCTTGTGCTTGTCCGCCTGGCCGAGGTTCTGGCGCAAGCCCTTCGCGTCTTCGCGGACGAGATCGAGGATGCTCTTGTCGTGCGACCGCGGCGTCGCGCTCTTCTGCACTTCCTGGGCCTTCTGTGCGGCCCTGCGGTTCCAATTGGGCACGACCGGTTTGCGGCCGCGGAACATCCGCTCGAATACCAGGCGCGGGTTGCCTTCGCAGGGGACGGGGGAATCGGGGGCTCGGAAGGAATACGTCGTGTTGGCGTTCAGGCCGATCTCGATCGAGGGGAGATACGTCTGCTCGCCCGCGACGGCAGCCGCGGCCTGGTCCACCGAGAGCGCCGCCTGAATCTTCCCGGCGACCCTCTTCACCTCGGGCGCGCCGGTGAGGTGCGTGTAGGCGCAGGCCTCGTGCGCGTTAAGCCCTTCCGACCGGCCCGTATGCGACAGGCCGGAGATGAGCAGCAGATCATCCTTCGCGAACTCCAGCGGCCGCAGAATCGACGGCAGCTTGGCCAGCGGCCCCGATTCCTTCATGCGCCAGGATTCGAGGACCGTGCCGCCGGTGACGGTAAAGATGCCCATCCGCAGTGGCGGCAGGGCGGTGGTGGAGGTAATGCCGCCGGCCAACACTTTCAAAGGCGACATCGCTTCCAGGAAGGGCAATGCCATCAGTGCGCCTGTGCCGCGGAGCATCGTGCGTCGGGAGATCTTCATAGTTGTTACAACCTGTGGTAGCCCGCGGGCAATTGTGGCACGGATTTTCAACCCGTGCTTGCCGCGTCGGCATTTGCAAGCGATCGCTTCACTACCTTGACACCACTCGCACGGGTTGAAAACCCGTGTCACGGTCGGGTCAATCATCCAGCATCGCGTTGCTTGCCCGGCGGTGTTGGAATGGGTGGCTCTTTACTATGCCCAGAACCAGGCTGGAAAAACGATACCCGTTTTGTTGGAGGCATTGGGTCACGTCGCGGACTGCGCACTCGTCATAATACTCCAGATCGCGGCCCAGGGCATACGTCAGCATCTGCTCGGCGAGGTTGTGAACGAATTCATCCTGGTGCTTAAGCACGACCTCCCGCAGCTCCATCGGCCCGACAAACTTTTCGCCCGAGGGAAGGATGCCGTCGTTGTCGAGCGGGCGGCCGCCCGCGTCGTTGCGCCAGCGGCCGACAGCGTCGAAGTTTTCCAGACCGTAGCCGAGCGGATCGATTCGCTTGTGGCACGAGGCGCACGCCGGCTGGCTCGCGTGCATCGCCATCTGCTCACGAAAGCTCTTTGCTTCACCACGTTTTTCGTTCTTGAACATCCCGCCCGCATTGGGCGGCGGAGGGGGTGGGGGCGTGCCGAAGATCACTTCGAGCACATACTTTCCGCGGAGCGTGGGGCTGGTGCGGAAGGTGTGCGAGGTCAGGGAGAGCATGCTGCCCATGCCCAGCAGTCCGCCGCGATGATATTCGGGCTTGAGCGAAACCTTCCGCAGCTCTTTTCCCTTCACGTCCGGGATTCCGTAGTGCCTGGCCAGTTCTTCGTTCACGTAGGTGTAGTCGGCGTTCAGAAGATCTAAGACGGAACGGTCTTCCTCGCGGAGCTTGTCGAAGAAGGTGTACGATTCATCGAACATCGCCTGACGGAGATCGTTGGTGAACGTCGGGAAAAACTCGGTGCTCGGCCGGGCGGTCATCACCTTGCGGGTCTGGAGCCATTGCATGCCGAACTGATCGGTGAGGGCTTTGGCTTTCGGGTCGGCAATCATCCGGCGGACTTGCTGCTCAAGGATCAACGGGTCTGATAGCTTGTGCTGCCCGGCCAGTTCGAAGAGCGGCTCATCGGGCATGCTCGACCAGAGGAAGTACGACAGGCGCGTCGCCAGTTCGTAATCGTCTAGGCCGGTTGCGGCCTTGCCATTCGTCGAAGGGCGCTCCTGCTCGACGCGCATCAGGAAATGGGGCGACACCAGCACGGCCTTGCAGGCCAGCCGCACCGATAGTTCAAACTTTTCGCCGTCGGCCTGGGAAAGATCGAAAAGCGTAAGCAGGCGGTCGGCCTCTCCATCGCGAAGCGGCCGGCGATAGGCCCTGCGGGCGAAACGCTCGAGAACTTTTCGGGCCGCTTCCCGCGGCGGGCTGTCCGCGCCGGGCCTGGCGATGAACAACGCATCGAACGCTTTTTTCGCCTGCTTCTTTTGCTTGTCTTCGAGCTGTGGAGGCGAACCCCCGTCCGCCGGGCCGATTGCAATGTCGAGCACCTTCTCCGCCGACGCGAAATATTTGTCCATCAGTGTCGGCGGAAGGATGAGCCCGTTGGCGAGGTTGGCGTACGATGAACCCGACATCTCATCGGGCATGCCCACCGCGTCTCCCGCGTCGAAGTCGATGCCCAGCAGGTCGCGGATCGTGTTGTTGTACTCGGCGCGG
The DNA here is from genome assembly GCA_028288945.1 of Phycisphaerales bacterium. GTDB lineage: Bacteria > Planctomycetota > Phycisphaerae > Tepidisphaerales > Tepidisphaeraceae > RYN-428. The sequence continues at coordinate 12,978 of JAQGHH010000480.1, read as the reverse complement.
TCGAGCCGGCGGATGGGCCCGGGGCCGGGGTCGATCCCGGCGGGGCGGTCGCAATCCACGTAGTTCGCCGCCTGCTTCATCCACGCCAGCAGCGTGGCCTTTTGCTCGGGCGAAAGCTGCTTTTCATCCTCGGGAGGCATCTCCATCGCCTCGATCTGCTCGATCGCCTTCCGCCAGACCTTCCGCTGCCTTAAGACCGACTTTTCATCCTTGAACGCGGTGAAATCGACGTGACCCTTGTGTTTTTTCTCGTTGTGACACGCGAAGCACGCGTCGGCGAGAATCGGGCGGGCGTCCTTTTCAAACCCCAGCGGCGGCGAATGAGCAGCGGCATCGGACGCCGCGTGCGTGGTCAGGCCCAGCGCAATCAGTACCGCGACCGTAGTACACCCAAGAATCGCGGCGCCACGCAGCCGTCGAACCGCAAAGCACAAAAGCGGACTGGGCATCAGGAGACTTTCGTGTACGACTGACCCACCCCATTCCACGCATCGACAGATACCCACATGTACCGCCTCGTGGGGCGTGTGTTGGAATCCGCTTCTGTTTAGTATCGTTTTTGGCGAAGGAAAGTTCGTTTCAGTGGCGGCGCGGGGCGCGCTATTTATGTGTCGCCAGGTATTCCAGCAAATCCGCGGCCTGCTGCTGTTCCAGATCCGCGATCACTCCCTCGGGCATGGTGGAGACGGGCTGGATCTGCATCTTGGCCACGTCCGCCGCGGCGATGTGGACCAGCTTGCGCTCCGCGTCCTTGATCACGATTTCAGTCACATCCCTCGAAACCAGAAACCCGCTGACGACATCGCCGGACTTTTTGCGGACGACGTAGGTTTCGTAGCCGGCCAGGATGGTCTTGGAGGGGTGGACGATGTTGTCGAGGATATCGGCTCTGCTGTATTTGGCGCCGATGTGGCTGAGGTCGGGGCCGAGGTCGATCCCTTTGCCGTCCACGATATGGCACTTGGAACAAAGTCCGCCGCCGGTTTCAAAGAAGACCTTGCGGCCGCGCTCGCCGTCGCCGGGGAGTGAAAGGAGCTTGGCGACGTCGGGGTTGGTCCCGATCTTCGGCCGCTGATTCGGATCGGGGGGAAGGAAACGCACGAACAGATCGCGCACAGTTTCCTGCTTCGATGTCGATCCGAGCCTCACCACTTCGCGCTCGACGGCCGGGGAAATGGCGCCCTGCTCGAATCCGAGCACCAGCTTCATCGCGCCTTCGGTGGTGGCCAGCAGCGTGTCGGCCGAGGCGATCAGCGCCTCGGGCGTGACATTGCCCGATTGCAGTTTCTTCAATGCCGCGTTCTGCTCGGCCGCCTGCTGCGTCGTCTGGAGGCTTGTGGGCGCACTGCCGGCAGAATCCTGCAGGCTGATCATCCATTGCGCCAGCAGCTTCAAGCCGCGGCTGTCGATCATCGTCGCGCCGATGTGCGGCATATGGCCGTGGCCGGTCTTGGCCATGCGGTAGAGCAGCACGGATCGGCTCGGGTCGCCCTGGCAAACGATGCGGGGTTCGTGGATGTCGAAGCTGCCCAGCATCGGCGCGGTGAAGAGTCTTGCCTCTTCGGGCTTGGCATCGACGCGGACGTCGAACATCGCCGTGCCGCCACCGCCAACACGGTGACAGATGGAACAGTTCACATGCAGATACGACTTGGCCCGGTCGCCCAGACTGTGGGCCTCATCGTACGGATTGGCCAGCACGAGCGGCGGGGGTGGGGGCGGCGGCACTTTGCCGTCCTTGGGCTCCTCGGGGGGCTTGGGTGGCGGCAAAAGGCCGATGTGACGGAACGCGCGGAGCTGGTTATCCACGACCGTTCCCTTGGCGGAAGCGAAGCGCTCCTGGCGGTCCACCTGCTCTTCGCAGAACGCCATCGTGTAATGGGTCCATTGCGTGTGGCACGTCATGCACTGCGAGCGCGAAGCGTAGTGCCACACCTGCTCGCGCCGGCCGCCGGGGGCGGAACGGTCGGCAATCGCCAGCGGCTTGTCCAAACCTTCCGCGTCCACGAGCGACGCGTCCGTCTGCGCGTCGTTCCACTGGTAGGAATAGCCATGCCATTGAAGGCCATCGAAGTGCAGGAGTTGCGTTTCGATTTTCCGGCGGCTCGCCGAATCGCCCGGCTTAGTCTCCAGGGAGAAGGTGCGGACGAGCACCGTGTTTTTCGGGTAGGTGCGGTTGCCGTCCTTGTTATCGGTCACCCGTTCCGCGTTCGGCAGGGCGGCAAAATGGTCGGAGGTCGCGCCGTCCATGAACTGCGGCGCGTTGATGGCGAACTGCACGACGCCGGGGCTCGGCTGCTGACGGGCTACGTCTGCGAACAGCCCCGTCTCGCTCAGGTTGCGCGGGAACGTGCTGACCGTGCCAGCCGCGGGATTGGGGGCGATCTGCCAGAGGCCGCCGCCCTCGTGATCGGCAATGTATAGTTCCCCCTCGGCGTCTTCGCCGAAGGCGACGATGCGCTGCTCGGTTTGGGCGATGACCTTGTACTTGTCGATCTTCTTGCCGTCGCACGGGGCGGCCCAAAGCGTGCGCGTGGACCAGTCGCCGAAGATGTATTGGTTCTGCAGCGCGGGCAGGCGCTTGCCGTGGTAGACGAATCCGCCGGTGATCGAGGCCGACTCCGTGTGCGGCAGCGCCGCCTGCGGCGGAGTGATCGGCGTCGGCCCCACCTTCCCGTTCGGGTAAACGGGGTTCGGGCCCTCCATGACGCTCCACCCGTAATTGCCGCCCGGATCAACCCGGACGACCGATTCCCAAAGTTCCCACCCGACGTCGCCCAGCCACAGCCCGCCCGCGGCACGGTCAAAGCTCATCCGCCACGGGTTGCGCAAACCGTAGGCGTAGACTTCGCCCCGCGCGCCGGGCGTCTTGACGAAAGGGTTGTCAGCGGGAATGGAATATTTCTTGTCGCCATCGGCGTGGTCCACGTCGATGCGGAGGATCTTCGAGCGCACGTCGCCCACGTTCTGCCCGATCTGGAACGGGTCGGGGGGATTGGGGTTGCCGTTGTCGCCCGTGGAGAGGTAGAGGTAGCCGTCCGGGCCGAACTTCACGCTGCCGCCGTTATGGCCCGCGGCCTGCCACTGGAAAATGATCTCCTCGGTCTTGGGGTCGACCGTCGGCGGGTCCATGTCGCTCACGCGAAAACGGGAGAGGCGGGAGCCGTTCTCGTTCTGCTCCACGGCCTGGGGAATCGGTTTCCACGGGAAATTCAAGGCGTAGCAGACGTAGCAATAACGGTTTTTCTGGAAGTCGGGATGGAAGGCCAGGCCGTACAAATCGATGCCCTGAAACTCGGGCAGCTTGTCGATCCCCGGAACCTCCCTCACGTCCATCATCAGGTCGGGAGTCTCGGCGGAGGCTTTGTTATGAAAGGAATAGATCTTTCCCTTCTGCTCGAGCACAAATACGCGATCGCTGCCGGGACAGAACTCGACGTCGAGCGGGGCGTTGAAATGAAGCTTGGGGAAGACCCGCTCGGTAACAAAGGGCGGCGGCGCTTCGGGCGAACCCTTGACCGTTGACGCCGTCCAGGCGACGCGCTGCTCGATGCCGAAGGGGGCCGGGGCTGGGGATTGCGCTTTTTGCGTCGTGCCGCGATGCGAACTGCAACCAAAAGCAATCGCTCCGGCAACCAAGGCAGCGGCAGTAAGACCCATGACCATGGCGCCGCTACGACGTACGAGCGATTGGCGTGGGAACGTCATCGATAGTCCTATCGTTAAATTCCGGCGCGGCTCCGGGAAGGCTTTTCGCTTCCCCGTGGTCTCTTACATGAGGCCGCCTGACACTACTTCTACCCGCTTGCCCAGTTTTTTCCATAACCGCCTGTAGGATGTCGCGGATGCCGTCTGGGGTTCTGCTGGAAATCTGCATCGCCTCCCCCGAGGATGCCGCGACCGCGGCCGGCGCTGGCGCGGATCGCCTGGAACTCAACGCGGCCCTCGAACTGGGCGGCCTCACGCCCTCCCTAGGCACGCTCCTCGAAACGCGAAGCGCGGTGCGCGTCCCCATCGTGGCCATGGCCCGCCCGCGGCCCGGCGGATTTCATTACAGCGCAGCCGAGTTCAAAACGATCTGCCGCGACGTCGATCTGCTGTTGGAAAATGGCGCGGACGGCATCGCGTTCGGAATATTGAATGACCAAGGCGTCATCGACACGGCCCGCTGCCGGCAGCTCATCGAACGGATCGGCACGGACGCCGGGAAGCAATGCGTCTTCCACCGCGCCTTCGACTTCACACCCGATCCCTTCACGGCGATGGAGCAATTGATCGACCTTGGCATTCGAAGGGTAATGACCAGCGGCCAACAGCCGACGGCGCTGCAGGGCGCAGGGCTGATCGCAGATTTGATCCGCCGATCGGCGGGTCGGATTGAGATCCTCCCGGCAAGCGGAATCCGGCCGGCCAACGCCGCGGAGATTATTTCACTGACGCACTGCACTCAGCTTCACGGATCATTGCGGGAAATGAAAACGGACAACAGCCTGAATGCGCGGCCGAAGCTATCGCTGCGCGGACAGGCCTCGTTACAGAATGCGGACGGTGAAGGCTCTTTTCAAGGAACGAGTGCGCAGCTCGTCACCGAAATGGTTGCCGCATTGCGCTGACATTCGGATCCGTGAATCTCGCGTGGCATGGGGGCCTAGGAAAACACGACCACAGATTGCACAGATTTCACAGATTAAAGACAGCCGCACAGACCCAGTCTTTAATCTGTGAAATCTGTGGTCGTGTTTGTCTTCGCGTGTCGGCTACGCCATCACTTGCCGCACGATGTTTCCGTGCACGTCCGTCAGCCGGAAATCGCGGCCGGCGTAGCGGTAGGTGAGCTTTTCGTGGTCGAGGCCCATTAGCGCGAGGATGGTGGCGTGGAGGTCGTGGGTGTGGACCTTGTCCTCTACGGCCTTGGCCCCGTGCTCGTCGGTTTTGCCGAAGGCGAGGCCGCCCTTTGCGCCGCCGCCGGCCATCCACATGGTGTAGCCGCGGTTGTTGTGGTTGCGGCCGTCGTTGCCCTGCGAGGTGGGCGTGCGGCCAAATTCGCCGCCCCAGACGACGAGCGTGTCCTTGAGCAGGCCGTGGTTTTTTAGGTCTGTCAGGAGCGCGGCGATGGCCTGGTCGGTGGCCCTGGCGTTCTGCGTCATTTTCTGCCGCAGGTTGTTGTGCTGGTCCCACCCCTGATGACAGACTTCGATGAACCGCACGCCCGCCTGCGCAAATCGGCGGGCCATCAAACACTGCCGTGCGAACGCGCTGCCGTTGCCGGAATTGAGCCCATAGAGTTCCAACGTGGCGGGCGATTCCTTCGTGAGGTCCATCAGCGCCGGCACCGCCGACTGCATGCGGAACCCGAGTTCCATCGATTGGATCACGCCTTCGATCTGACCGGGCGCGCCCGAGCGGCTCTCCAGATCGCGGTTCATCGCCTGCATCAAATCAAGCTGCTTGCGCTGCAGCGCGCGGGGGACCGAAGGATTGGAAATGTCCGCCATCGCGCCGCCACCGTCGATGCGCGTGCCTTGATACGACGCGGGCAGAAACGCGCTCCCGTAGTTCTGCGCCCCACCGAGCCCCAGCGGCGGATTGATGGTGATGAACCCCGGCAGATCCTGGTTCATCGTCCCCAACCCATAAAGCATCCACGCACCCATCGACGGCCGGACAAACGTCGCGCTGCCGGTATGAAGCTGAATAGTCGCCTGCGGGTGTGCCGGATTATCCGTGTGCATCCCGTTCAGCATGCAAAGCTCATCGGCGTGCTTCGCCACCTCGGGAAACAGCTCGCTGATCCACAGCCCGCTTTTGCCATGCCGGGTAAAGGCGAACGGGGAAGCCAGCAGCTTCCCCTTGTCTCCCTGCTTTCCGTTGTCCTGCTGAAGTCGCGGCTTGTAATCAAACGTATCGACGTGCGAAGGCCCGCCCTGCATGAACAAAAAGATGACCCGCTTGGCCCGCGCCGGCATCGGCGGAGCTTTAGCCGCCAGCGGATCCATCGTCCCGGCCACCGAAGCCTGCCCACACAATCCCGCCAACGCCAAGTATCCGAACCCGCATCCCGCGGAAAGGAGCATGTCCCGCCGAGATAGCGGCCGAGGCGTGGTCAAGTCCCGTTCAAACATCGGGGGTGTCCTCCACCACTCAGTTTTCCTAAAAACTCTCGCCCGGGAAGGGGTTCGCTGAGCGGTCACATTCTAAACGGGCATGTTCGGCCTTTATTCCCAAGCGCCCCGCCCCCCGAGTACGAGGAAGAGGGACCAGAGCTGAAGGGGTCTGCCGTTCTTGATCGAATCAAGGGCCGCAGGCAAGACGATACAAACCTTCCGCAACGAACAGTCGCACGAGTCAGTAACACCTCCGGAGGCAACCATGACCAACATACACCGCGCCATTTCTCTGTCGCTCATGTCCGCATTTTTCGCCGTCGCCCCGGCACGCGCTGAAGACAAACCGGCCCAGCCGCCGCAAGCCGGCTACCGCGTTCTCGCCCAGGACAACGGCCACGTCGCCATCATCAACTCCAAGGGCGAAGTCGAATGGGAAGTGCCCTGCGGCGGAACCTCGCACGACATCGCGCTTCTCCCCAACGGCAACTTCCTGCTCCACACCGGCGCGACGACCGTGGAAGAAATCACGCCGGAAAAGAAAGTCGTCTGGAAGCATGAATCCAAGCGCAAGGAAGGCTACACCGGCAACATCGAAATCCACGCCTTCCAGCGTCTGCCCGATGGACTCACGATGATCTCCGAATCGGGTAACGCCCGGATCATTGAGGTGGACAAGGACGACAAGATCGTCCACGAAATCGCACTGAAGGTGGACCACCCCAGCTCGCACAGCGATACGCGCCTGGTCCGCAAGCTCGACAACGGGCATTATCTCGTCAGCCATGAGAACGACGGCGCGGTGCGCGAATATGACGCCACGGGCAAGGTCGTCTGGAGCTACAAGCTCGACCTCGCCGGCCGGCCCGCTTCGCCCGGCCACGGCCCCGAAGGGCACGGCGACCACGTCTTCGACGCCCTGCGCCTCCCCAGCGGCAACACGCTGATCGCCGCCGGCAACGGCAACCGCGTCTTCGAGATCACCCCTGAAGGCAAGACCGTCTGGAGCATTGAGCACGATGAGCTCCCCGGCATCACGCTCGCCTGGGTGACCACGCTCGAAGTGCTCCCGAGCGGCAACATCATCTTCGGCAACTGCCACGCCGGCCCGGAGAATCCCCAGCTCATCGAAGTCACCCGCGACAAGAAAGTCGTCTGGACTTTCAAGGACTTCAAGCACTTCGGCAACAGCCTCGCCGCGGCTCAGGTGCTGGGGATTGAGGGGAAAGTCCTCCGGTAATCAACCGAAGCCTTCATTTCTACTGACGGGCGCAAAGCAAGATAATGCAGAAGAACTCCGGCCAGTAATGAAGCCGGCGGGGTGGGAGCCGGGATTCCCTTGCTTCGCATTGGAGAGGAGCCGCCAGGCGCTAGGTGTTTTTTTATCTTGCGCCCGCGGCGATTTTCGCACATTTTGCCTTGCATCATGATCTTGCCGTTGTTATTTTCGTGTCGTTGTCAGCCGGGGCCGGCGGCTCGGTAATTTCTACGACACAGGATAGGAAGAAAAATGCTCAAAGCATTTGGCGTACCCGTGATCTTCGCAGGGTTGAGTCTGTGTTTTGGGGGCCAGGCCTCCGCCGCCACCACTGCAGCCACCTATACGTTCAACGGCAATTTCTTGGCGTTGGAGGCCGGTGCCCCGCCCATGGTTCCAATCGATCCGCAGGGCACGTCGGGTTTTCAAGTCGCCACCGTCTACGGACAGCCGCGTACCGTTTACCATTTCGACGGCTTAAATTCCCCCCCACCCCAGCAGGGCGGCCTTACCGTGAATACCACGAGCCTGATTGCCGGGAATGATTATTCGGCGGAGATGGTGCTCGAATTCGACCAAAGAAACGCCGCTTGGCGGCGGCTTATTGACGTCCAAAACCGCCAGTCGGATTCGGGGTTCTACGTCGACCCGTCGAACAACCTCGACATCTATCCGGTCGGAGGCAGCAGCAACGCGTTCACCAGCGGGGCATTTCACCACGTCGTGCTCACCGACACGGGAGGGGTTGCCAAAGGTTATCTCGACGGCACGCTCCAGTTCACATTTCCGACGACTTTGATGGACGTCAACAACCTCAACAACCCTGCCCACTCAATGAATTTTTTCCTGGATAACGTTGTGGCGACGGGGCAGGGGGAATGGTCGCCGGGTGACGTGGCCCTGATCCGCCTGTACAATGGCGCGCTGAGCGGACAGGAAGTCGCAACCCTCGCCGCCGACCCCTTCGTCAACACACCCGAGCCGGCGTCGCTGGTTCTGTGCGCGGCCGGCGTCCCGGCCCTGCTGCTTCGCCGTCGGCGCGCCCGGTAAATCTCCGCACGAGCTCCGCTACCCCTCACAGATCAGTTTTTTGATGCAATCGTGCATCGGCAACGCCCGCCGATAGTCCCGGTAATGGGAATCGAGGCGGGCCGGCCCGTGCGGGACGGGCGGCGGCGGAATTTTGTCCTGCCGCTTGAGGCTGCCGACTTTCACCATCTCGGAAAACTTGCTCCAATACTCCTTATGCGAATGAATACACTCCGCGGGAAATCCGCCAGGCGATTCGGGTGCCTCCTGGGCATCGTGGCTGCGTTCGTGTCGGTCAGGCCCGCGATGGCCGAGGACGACCCGGCGGCGCAGATCCAAACCCTTCCCGGCTTCAAAGTCGAAACCGTCCTCAAGGCCGACAAACGCCACGGCTCGTGGATTTCACTCGGCAAGGACGACAAGGGCCGCCTGCTCCTGGGCGCGCAGCGTGGGCAGCCGGTCACCCGGGTGACTTTGCAGGACGGGAAGGTCGTCAAGGACGAGCAGCTCAAGCTCCCGGTCACCGAAGTGATGGGCGTGCTCTACGCGTTCGACAGCCTCTACCTCAACGGCTCCGACGGCAAGCGCTTCGGCCTCTTCCGCCTGCGCGACCCCAAAGGGGACGGCAGCTACGACAGCGTCGAGTTCCTCCGTGAATGGCACGGCGGGGCGGGCGAGCACGGGTCGCACGGCATCGTCCTGGGCCCCGATAAAATGCTCTATATCGTCAGCGGCAATTTCACCGAGCTGCCCGCCGATTTGCAGGCCAACAGCCCGCATAAGAATTACGCGGACGACCTGGCGCTACCGCGGGCGGAAGACGGGAACGGATTCGGCGCGGGAAAGAAGCCGCCCGGCGGGTTCATCACGCGGATGGACCCGGACGGCAAGAACGCCGCCTTGTGCGCGTCCGGCCAGCGCAACACCTACGATATCGCGATCAACGCCGACGGCGAAATGTTCGGCTTCGACAGCGACATGGAATGGGACTGGGGCACGCCCTGGTACCGGCCGATCCGCATCTTCCACGCGACCAGCGCCAGCGACGGAGGCTTTCGCGAAGGGACGGGCAAGTGGCCCGACTATTACCCCGACAGCCTGCCGGCGGTCGTCAACGTCGGCATCGGCTGCCCGACGGGCGTGGGCTTCGGCACGGGCGCCAAGTTCCCCGCGAAATACCAGAAGGCCCTTTACGCGCTCGACTGGACCTACGGCCGCCTGATCGCGGTGCACAACAAGCCGCACGGTGCCAGCTATGAGGCCACGTGGGAAAACTTCGTCGCGCCAAAGTCACTGCACTCCAACGGAGCCAAATCACCGCTGAATCTCACGGACGTGGTCATCGGGGACGACGGGGCGATGTACTTCACCGTCGGCGGACGCGGAACGCAGGCGTACCTCTACCGCGTGACGTACACGGGCGATGAACCGACCGCGCCCGCCAATCTACACGACGCCGACGGCGCGGAGGCCCGCGATCTGCGGCACAAGCTCGAAGCCTTCCACGGCCGGCAGGACGCCGGGGCGGTCGACTTCGCCTGGCCGCACCTGGGCAGCGAGGATCGTTTCATCCGCTACGCCGCCCGCATCGCGGTCGAGGCGCAGCCGGTCGAGCAGTGGAAGGGAAAGGCGCTGACTGAATCGAAACCCCAGGCCGCCCTGACGGCGCTGCTGGCCCTGGCCCGGCTGGGCGGGCCCGGCGTGCAGGGCGATCTCATTAAAGCCATCGAAAAGATCCCCGCTTCGTCGCTCACCGATTCACAGAAGCTGGAGAAACTGCGGGTACTGGAAGTGAGCATCAGCCGCCAGGGCAAGCTGCCGGCGGATCTGGCCAAGCCGGTAGTCGCGGAACTCGACCCGCTTTATCCCGCACAGACGGTCGCGCTCAACCGCGAGTTGGCGCAGGTGCTGCTATCGGCTGAAGCGCCGGACGCGGTGGCGAAGACCGTCAAGCTGCTCCAGGCCGCCCCGACACAGGAAGAGCAACTGAACTATGTGCTGGCGCTCCGGACGATCAAGGCGGGCTGGACGCCGGAATTGCGCGAGCAGTATTTCGGATGGTGGGCCGCGGACCACAGCAAGGCGCAGCACCCGGAATACGTTACCCAATGGTTCGAAGACGCCGGCCGCCCGTACGCGGACGGCGCGAGCTACAACAATTTCATCAAGAACCTCCACGCGGACGCGCAGAACTCCCTGACCGCCGACGAAAAGACCGCGCTCGCCCAGGTTCTGGCGGCGTACGTCCCGCCCGGCTCCAAGCCGAAAAAGACCATCAAGCCGCGCACCGTGCTCGTAAAAGAATGGAAGATGACCGACGTGGAGACGGACCTCGCGGCGACGGGCCACGGCCGCAACTTCGCCCGCGGCAAGGAAGTCTTCGAGAGCACGCAATGCCTGGCCTGTCACCGCTTCGGCAACGAGGGCGGCGCCGTCGGCCCCGACCTGACGGCCGTCGCAAGCCGCTTCTCGCGGCACGACATCATGGAATCGATCGTCGATCCGTCGAAGGTTGTCTCCGAGCAGTACATGAACACCGCGGTGCGCTTAAAGAATGACGACACGGTCGTCGGCCGCTTGATCCAGGAAACCGCCGACAAACTCGTGATCCAGCCCAACCCGCTCGCGCCGGAAAAGGTGACCGTCAACAAGGCGGATATCAAGGTCCGCCAGCTTTCCAAGATCTCGCCAATGCCCGAGGGGCTGGTGAACACGCTGAACAAGGATGAGTTGCTGGATCTACTCGCGTACATCGAGTCCGGCGGGCGGAAGGACCATCCCGACTTCGCAAAATAGGCGGAAAAGTATTGCCACAGATGGAGACCGACGGACACAGATGGAAATGCGTGGAACCAAAATGTAAGGACGTAAAATGCAGGTCCGAGGTCGGATCGCGCGGGCCGCACTTACGTTTTACTTCTTTACGTTTTATGCCTTCCCATCTGTGTCCATCTGCATTTTATCTGTGGCAATACTTTCCCCGTTCCGGCAGTCGGTCTACGGGGCTAATCGTCGCCGCACCCATCCGGAGTGCTCATCGCGAACGTATTCAATCCGGTCGTGCAATCGGCCCGGCCGGCCTTGCCAGAATTCCAGTCGCCGGGGATTCAGCCGATACCCGCCCCAATGCGCCGGCCGCGGAACTTCGCCTCGCGGATAGGCCTTCCACAAGGCCCGTTCCAACTCTTCAAGCTCCTCCCGTGATGCGACAGGCCGGCTCTGGGGCGACGCCGCCGAACCCACGCGCGCGTCGGGCGGGCGGCTATTGAAATAGGCGTCCGACTCGGCCGCCGACGTCCGCGCCACTTCGCCTTCCACGCGCACCTGCCGCTCGAGTTCCGGCCACCAGAACGCCATGGCCGCGTGCGGATTGGCGTCCAGTTCCTCACCCTTGCGGCTGAGATAATTGGTGAAGAAGACGAACCCCGCGTCACTCATGCCCTTGAGCAAAACGACGCGGGCTGAAGGGATTCCGTCACGCGTGCTCGTCGCCAACGTGAAGGCGTTGGGCTCATTCGCTTTCGCGGCGACCGCTTCGTTCAACCAGGCGAGGAATTGCCGGACGGGATCGGGATCGACGTCGGACTCGGTGAGCGATCGCTGACGGTATTCGATCCGCAGCCGTGCGAAATCGGGGGCGGGGATGAACGGGTTCTCTGAGGTCATTTCCGTGGGACTCCGTCTTGAAGCCGCCAGTGTATATCCGCGGGCACCGGGCCGCACGCATCCCGGCGTCCATCGCGCTTCGTTGCGCGGTGCGGTTGCCAACGTGCTATGGCTGGGAGGCGGCTCGACCGTGGGTCGTGGTATAACGCATAGCGTAGGTTCGGCTTTGCCGAACATTCCCGTGTTCGACGAAAGAAGCGTTCGGCAGGGCCGAACCTACAAGACGAATCGCCGGTCGACGAAGGGAAGTGATCGCAATGGGTCTGTTCAACTCCAGTAACATGCAATCCGACGACCCCGCCAGGCGGGCGAAGGCCGCGGCGAAGCTTGGCGCAAGCCGCGACCCGGCAGCCGTCCCCGTCCTTGCGGCCGCGCTGAACGACTCTGATGTCCAGGTGCGCCGGGCCGCGGCCGCGGCGCTGGGCGAGATCGGCGGCGCGGAGGCGATCGCGGCGCTCGTCGCCGCTCTCTGGGACCGGCGCAGCTTCGTGCAGTACGAGGCGACCGCGGCGCTCACGAAAATTGGAATGCCGGCGGCTGCCTACGTGATGACCGGCCTCACGTCGCCCGATCAGGGCGTGCGCGACACCGCCGCGATGCTCGTCCGGCAGATCGCCGGCGAGCAGGCGCTCGCCGCGGCACAGGCGGGACTCGCGGCGATCGCGGCGGCGCAACAGGTTATTTCGTCCGCGCCCCCGGATGATGACGCCGAAGAAGACCCGGACGACGATCGTCGGCGCGAGCCCGAACAACCATTCGCCGCGGCCCAAGGAGCGACGGAGGTCGAACGCCTCGTGGCGGCGCTTTCCTCTCACGATCGGCGTGCCCAGCGTGCCGCGGCAAAGACACTCTGCAATAGTGCAGACTCTCAATGGTGGGAAGCCCTCGTGGAAGCCGGGCCGGGGCGGGACGAAGAGGTGG
>JAQGHH010000396.1 GCA_028288945.1 Phycisphaerales bacterium | reverse complement strand
GCCAGCAGGCGCGGACCTGGGCGATGAACGCGTATCTGCCCGGGATGGTCAGCCGCAAGTTCAGGGGCAGCCGGATCGTCGCGTTTTCCACCGGGAATGTTTACCCGATGGTCCCCGTCCACACCGGTGGATGCACCGAGAGCCACGAGCCCAAGCCCGATGGCGAATACGGAATGAGCTGCCTCGGCCGCGAGCGGGTCTTCGAGCATTTCAGCCGATCGCTTGGGATTCCGATGGCGCTGATCCGCCTGAACTACGCCGTGGAGATGCGCTACGGCGTACTGATCGACCTCGCCCAGCACGTCCACCGCGGCGAGCCGATCGACCTGGCCATGGGAAACCTCAACGCCATCTGGCAGGCGGATGCGAACGCCGCGGCCATCCGCGCGTTCGAGCACGTCGCGTCGCCGCCACTGGTGCTCAATCTCACCGGCCCGGAAATCCTGAGCGTACGGAGCGTCTGCGAGGAAATGGGCCACCACTTGGGCAAGCGGCCGACCTTCCTCGGCGCGGAGTCAGGCACCGCCTACCTGAATAACGCGCAGCTCTGTCATGACCTCTTCGGCTACCCGAGCGTCAGCGCCCGCCAACTCATCGCCTGGACGGCGGACTGGGTGAAGCGGGGCGGCGACACGCTCGGGAAGCCGACGCACTTTGAGACGAGGGACGGGAAGTTTTGAAGGGGGGGAGCGAGCCAGAAGCCGGGAGCCAGAAGAGGGGATGAGCGTGTTCGGCTCAATGCCGCCGTCGGCGTTTGATAAGCGCTTATGTCACAGTGCCCGTGCACAGCCACCCTCATTTTCAGGCCCACAGGGGCGCGTGGTGACCGATTTTGACCGATTTGACCGGCCTTGCACAATAGAACGATTTTGCCCAAAAAAGTGGCGGGCTCAAACAGGCCTGCAGGCAAATAATCCAGTTCAGCCCACCATGGATTGGCGGTTAATTGCTCCTATTGTGCAAAGCCGATTTGACCGATGAAAAGGCCTTTTTTCACAACGAATTTGATAAAATGCATAACGTTCGGCTCGATCATTCCGCCTTGGCTCTTCCCGTGGACGGTCATCCCATGCAGGAAGGATGCACCGATCCTGCTCATGGCAGCCTGGTCACGACACGGGCTTGATGCAATCATCCGTAATGAGCGGCGAGGGGTCGCCGTAGGACGGGGGGACGCCGGGGGCGGTGACGGGTTGGCCCGCCTTCTCGCGGCTGGTGACGGCGCGGTTCAAGTCGAGAAGCTCCGAAAGCAGGTCCTTCTTCGCGTCGAACCCGTACGCCGCGAGGACCGCGGCGTCGAGGGCGGCGTGGGCGTCCTTGAGGGGGTTCTTGCCGGGTAGTTCCAGCGTCCGGTGCAACGCCCGCAACCCGCCGTCGATCTGCCGCAACGCCGCGGCCCTCACCTTCCGCACCGACACCGCCGCGGCGGCAATGGAGTCGATTTGTTTCTTCGTCGGGGGATTGGGGCCAGGGGAAAGTGTCAAAGACCGCTGGAGGCGAACAGCTGAAATCTGATTTCAGTTTTGGGTATCATCCCCCCATGCGCCGCCGCCTCTTTACGCTCCTATCCGCGCTGTCGCTGCTGCTGTGCGTGGGGACGTGCGTCATGTGGGTAAGGAGCTACGTTCGTACAGACGCGTATGAATGGCACCCGGACCGCTACCGCCGATTGGTAATCAGTTCTCAGCGAGGGGTGGTGGAATACTGGCGCGGCATCATGTACACGTATCCAAGCTCGACCCCGGTGCGAACAGTGCCCTATTGGATTCCCGCAACGGCAGCGGCCGTACCCCCGCTCGTCTATGGCATGGTATTCCTGAACCGGCGCACACCACCCGGTCACTGCCTCTCTTGCGGCTACGACCTCCGCGCCACGCCCGACCGATGTCCGGAGTGCGGGACGGAAACGAAAATCCCCGCCGCGAGCGGCGATAAGAGGACTGTTTAGTCCAGTCAAATTCAAATTAGGACACTACCGGCGCTGCCGACGGATGGAAGCCGATCTGGACGGTCGGGGAAAGCGCGCAAATGAGTTCGTCCGCCGACCGGCCGCGCGTCGTATTCTACTGCAATGTACCGGTCCAAGCCGCTTCCAATGATGGCGGGGCCATCCGGTCGAGCCCTACAGCTTCTCGAACAAAGCCTTATTGAGGTCTACGTCAGCCGTGCGGTTCTGATGGAGCTCCGCGCCGTGTTGAATTATCCGACCGTCCGTAACAAGTTGCCCGGCCTGGACGGTGAGCGGATCGACGTGTTCGTGCAGCAGTTGGCCTTCCGCGCGACGATGCTTCATTGCTTCGTGACCCAGCTCATTAACAAAGGATCGCCGGTACCGCGCCTGCGTTGGTTGATTCTTTCATCCGTCGGTACGTTGGCACACGAATTGTCGGCACACACCGGCGGAACTGGACAAACCATTGGTGCCGTAAGCAGAGGTTCCTATGTCACAAGCAATACATCCGTCAGCCGGGTTTCCCGGCGATGCCGGGCGCAACCGTGTCGATATTCATAACCCGACGTACCAGGCCTATCAATTCCTTCACGTTGCTTTTACCGTCGCGCCAATCGTGGCGGGGATTGATAAATTCCTGCATCTGCTGGTGAATTGGGACAACTATCTCGCCCCGGTAGCCAACAACATCCTCCGCGGTCATGGTCATGCCTTTATGCTCGCGGTCGGCGTGATCGAGATCGTGGCGGGTCTTGGCGTGGCAATTTGGCCGAAGGTGTTTTCGTACGTCGTGGCGGCCTGGCTCCTAGGCATCATTATTAATCTGCTGCTGATCCCCGCCTCCAACCCGATGCCGCATTACGACGTGGCATTGCGCGACTTGGGTTTGTGCCTGAGCGCCCTTGCGTTGGGCCGGCTTAGCAGCACAGTGCGTCATTGAGGCTTGTCAAGTTGGACGTCGGACGCGCCAGGTTACGAGCGAGGTCCGCCCTTGAACACCTTGACGAGGCGCCGTCAACGGCGGCTCACCTTATTCGTCGTTCGAGAAACGTTTTGAGCGCCAGGGCGCCGTTGTGTTCCTCGTCTCGTGCGGCGTACACGAGCGTGACGGTCCCCCGCCTGGCCATTTGCCGCAATACGTCGACCGCCTCCCGCTTGCTTTGCAGCTCTTTCCAGTACCGCCGCTCGAACTGCTTCCATTTGGCCGGATCGTGCCCAAACCACTTTCGCAGCTCGGGACTGGGCGCCACGTCCTTGAGCCAGAGATCCACCGCAGCGCGCGCCTTGGTCACTCCCCGCGGCCAAAGCCGCTCGACGAGAACCCGCTCGCCGTCTTCCGGGGAGGGTTCGTCATACGCCCGTTTCAGATGAATCATGGCCACGCCTTCGGGGCAATGAAAAGAGGGCAAGGCCGCGATCGCGGGCCTGCCCTGTGGCTCGCTCTGGTGCGTGGGGGGGAAGGCGTTACTTCGCGTCCTTCTTATCGCCGTTCTTATCGGCGGCTTTGATCCACGTGACCTCGATCTTCTCGTCCACCACTGTACCCTCGATGGTAACTCGGGTCGAGTCGGCTTTGGCCAGATAGGCTTTGGCCTTTTCGTTGCCCTTGTCGTCGAGCTTGTAGTGTTTGTCGCCGACGATCAACTGATATCCGGAGGCCGCGCAGGATTCCTTCATGGCGCACTTCTGCGGGTGCTTCGCCGCCGCGGTCTCGTCCGCCTGCTTCGCCCCGCAGGTGTTGTCGATGAGGACGCCGGTCTTCGTGTGGTCCTTCTGGTCCTTCGCGTCCTCCGCCCAGGCCGTCGGACCCGGAAGGCTCAGGCCGGAGATCGCGACCGCCGCCAGCAAACACTTTCGTACGCCGTTCATCGGATGCTCCTTGGAAAAGAGGAATGTGAACCTTCGCGCTTCGACGCCTCACGTGCGAGGGCTCAGGCAAAGGCCTACGCCAGTGTAGGGCGCAGGTCGTGCTTGCCGTAACTGCAAAGTTTGCAAGCCGAAGCGTCAGAACAAGTGTTCCTCAACTCACACAGCCGTGATTACCTTCGATGAAGTGCGGCCCCATACAGTGAGGCTCCCATGTGTCGAACACTGCCGCTGATCGCCCTTGGCACCATTTCGCTCTGCTGGTCATGTGTGCAGGCGGCTGCCGAAGGCGGCGTACGCCGCAATGACCCGCCCGTTACGGTCTTGCATCCGATGGCTCATGTCTCGGGGGCCGATGAGGATCAGGCAAACGAAGGTGCCTCGGCCGGCGGCTGGCCCCACTTCGTTCGGTGGGTCGGCCACTTCCATCCCCCGCTGACGGCGTTCCCCATCGCCATGCTTCTGGGCGCGGCGCTCGCGGAGTTGCTGCGAATCGTGAACGGCCCGTTGTGGCTGGAGGGCGCGTCGCGTTGGTGCGTGATCGTCGGGGCCGTCGCGGCCGTGATCACCGCGCCGCTCGGCTGGGCATTCGCCGCCGAGCACGACGAATCGCGCCTGCTGGAGATACACAGGTGGCTGGGTACCGCGGCGGGCGCGGGCGCCGCCGTGATCCTGCTGCTCTCGGAGATGAGCCGTCGCTCGAACCGGGCGGGCTGGCGTGCCGCGTTCCGGGCCGTCCTGTTCCTCGCCGTCCCGCTCGTGGGCGCGACCGGCTTCTTCGGCGGCGCGATGATCTACGGCCTGCACGAATACGATTGGAACCCGCCGCGATCCGTAACCGGCGACCGGCACGACGATGGCGATCATTACCTCGCGAACGCCGGAGGCGGTGCAGCCGCCCCCTCGGGAAGACAGCCCGCCGAGCCGGGGCTGGCCGTGGTAGACATGACCGACGACGACGTGTTCACGCCCGAGTCGATCAGCATCGCGGCGGGCACAACCGTGCGGTGGACGAATCGCTCGAAGGAATCCCACACCGTGACCGACGACCCGAACGCCGCCTCGGACCCTAAAGACGTGGCGCTGCCGGCGGGCGCCCGACCGTTCGATTCGGGGAAGATCAAGCCCGGCGGAACCTTCGCGCAGAAATTTACCGTCCCCGGCACGTACAGGTACGTCTGCCGGCCGCACGAGGAGATGGGCATGAAGGGAACGGTCCTTGTTAAGGGCGGCGGATAAAATACGGACTGACACTCACGCCTTGGCATGTCGTTCTATTGCTTGGACGGGTCGCAACCATATTGCAAGACCGTACAAAACATTGCACGCGGCCGCTCTGGCGCAATCAAAACGCGGTTCGGCTCTGCGCGCATTGCACCGGCCTTGCAATGGGTTTTGCGGCCCAATTCACAATCAAAAAACAGTCTGTGATCTGGCCCGCAGTTGCGTTGTATGTGGGGGGCACACCCGTATAATCCCGTCGCGGTTTGGGGCCGGGCACATTCTGTCGCCGGATGCTTCAATCGCCTGTGGGGCGCAGCGGGCGCTCTGCAAATCACGGAAGATCTACGGAGACACCCCATGGCGGAAGCCGGCAATCAGGAATTCCCCACCATTCTCGGACCCGATGCAAGCTTTAAAGGCGAGTTGAACTTCGAAAAAGGCATGCGGCTGATGGGCCGCTTCGAGGGTAAAATCACCACGCCCGGCAGGCTTCATGTGGCCAAAGAGGCCAAAATGAGCGCCGACGTGGACGCCGGGGCGATCATCGTGGAAGGCGAGGTTCAGGGGAACCTTACCGCCAGCGAGCGCGTGGAGCTCAAGCAGTCCGCCCGCTACCAGGGCGACCTGACGGCCAACAAGCTGGTCGTGGAAGAAGGGGCGGCATTCGTCGGGCACGTAAGCGTCGGCCCCGACACCACGAAGAGCAACCGCCCCGCGCCCACCCCCCCGGCACGCGCGGTTCAAGGTCCGCCCCCGCAGCATCAGCCGCAGGGGCAGAAGTGAATGATTGTC
>JAQGHH010000362.1 GCA_028288945.1 Phycisphaerales bacterium | reverse complement strand
AGGAGGCGGGCAAGCCCAACGCGCCGCTCGACGATATCAGTTATTGCTGGGAAGGGATCGGGCCGGCGGCGCTGCCGTACTTGTCGCCGCTGCTGACGGACAAGCGTCCGGACGTGGCGTTCGCCGCGGCACGGGCGGCGGCCTTCATCGGTGACCCGACCGGCGCGGCCTACGCCGCCCTCCTCGACATCGCCCGGAACTCCGCCAGCCCGTTCCAGCTTAACGCGGTGCAGACCTTCGCGAGTCTGCCCGCCTCCGCCTCGATCAACCGGATGCTTCGGGAACTGCTCGATTCGGACAAGACGCTCGTCCGCATTGAAGCCTACAAGGTCCTGGCGCGCAACAACGACAGCACGCTTAATTCGCGCGTCGTCACCGAGGACCCGAACAACCAGAAGTTCGTGCTCGACATCGTCCCCTCGCACGGCCCGCCGCTGATTTTCGCCACGCGCACGGGCATGCCGCGGATCGCGATCATCGGGACGATGCCGCAGATCGGCACGCCCGTGATGTTCACCGCGTTCGACGAGCGGCTGATGATCAGTTCGCCCGACGTGGGCCACTTGCTGACGCTCTTCTACCGTACCGAAGCCGCACGCGACGCCGACGGCACGTATCACGACGCGCGGATGCTCGGGCCGGTGAAGATGCTTTCGGAGCCGGACGTGGCCGAGGTCGTCGCCCGTCTGGGCGGCATGGCCAGGGAGGGAGAGCAGCCGCTCAACTTCAACTACAGCCAGATCGTCGCGATCCTCCAGAAGCTCAGCGAGCAGAAGAAGCTGGTGGCTTTCCACGACGGCGCGTACGACACGGCGACGTTCGTATTGCAGGACCCGCCGCAGGTTCAACGGATTTATACCGCCCCGAGCATAGACACCGGCCGCCCGCAAGCACAAGATAAGCCCCCCGCCGCCCGCTCGAACGACGCCGCCACGGATGCGGCGCTGGCGGTGGGTGGGAAAAAGTGAGAAGTTAGTTACCAGTTGCCAGTTGTGAATTGCCAGTATGGAAGCTGGCGAAATGAGGTGCCGGTTCCAGTTTGGGGTTGCCAAGGGGGATAATCGTTCCAACGATTCCCCACCGGCAACTGACAACTGATAACTGGCAACCATTTAGAAATCGGTCAGGGAGGACCGGATGTCCATGCGGCTGAAAAAGCTCATCCTTCACGGGTTCAAGAGTTTCGCGGACCGAACCGAGTTCGTCTTTGACTCCCCCATCACCGGCATCGTCGGCCCCAACGGGTGCGGCAAGAGCAACGTCGTGGACGGATTCAAATGGGTGCTCGGCGAGCAGTCGGCCAAGAGCCTTCGTGGCGAGGCCATGCTCGACGTCATCTTCAACGGCTCGGGCAACCGCAAGCCCGCCGGCATGGCTGAGGTCGTCCTCGTCTTCGACAACCCCGTCCGCGAGGACGGAACCCGCACGCTTAATCTCGATGCAGAAGAGGTCGCCGTGGGCCGGCGGCTGTTCCGCGACGGAACCAGCGAATACCAGGTCAACAGCAAAACCTCCCGTTTGAAGGACATCCGCGAGCTGTTCCTCGACACCGGCGTGGGCGTGGACGCCTACAGCGTGATCGAGCAGGGCCGCGTCGCGGCATTGCTGGAAGCCAACCCCGATGAACGCCGGCTCATCTTTGAAGAAGCCGCCGGCATCTCCAAATTCAAGGCCCGCAAGAAGGAATCCCAGCGCAAGCTTGAGAAGGTCGATCAGAACCTCTTGCGCGTGACGGATATCGTCGAGGAAGTCGACAAGCGCCTGCGCAGCGTTAAAGTTCAGGCCGGCCGGGCGCGAACCTACCAGGAACATTCGGTCCGCCTCACCGAGCTGCGGCTCATGTACGCGCTGCAGGAATATCACACCCATCACGGCGAAGTCACCGACCTCGACTCGCAGCGCGAGGACGCGCAGTTCCGACTGGAAGACGCCGCCAGCGATCTGGCCCGCAAGCAGAACGATCTGGCGGCCGGGCGCGAGCAGTACGAAAGTCTCTCACAGAAGCGTCAGCAGCTTGAGTATGACCTGGTGCAGACCGGTGCGGCACTGCAGTCGGCACGGCAGCGCCAGCAATACGCCCGTCAGCAGCTCGAGCAGATGGCCGATCAGATCGAGGCCTTCAACTCCGACCGCGAAGCCGCCGAGGCGAAGCTCGAATCGGTGAGCCAGAGCCTGACCGCTGAAACCGAAACATTGCAGCGTCTCACAGGCGAGCTGGAAGAGCACCGCCGGCTGATCAATGAGCTGCAGGTATCCTTCAGCGACGGCCAGCTTCAGCTCAACCAGGCCAATCAACAGGTCGAGCAGCACAAGGCCGCGATCCTCGACCTCATGCGCAAGCTGTCGGGCGTCAATAGCCGCCTGGGCGCAATCGAGATCGAGCGCAAGAACATCGGCGTCAATCAAGGCCGCCTTGCGGAGCGTCGGCAGACGGTGCTGACCGAGATCGAAACACTTGAGGTGCAGCGGGCCGAATCGCAGGGAAAACTGGACGAGGCCTTGGCGCACATTGCCGACCAGCTATCGCAATTGGACGCCCGCCGCGAGGACTCGGCGCAACTCGGCAAGCAGATCGCGCACATCGGCGAACAACTCGGCACCGCCAAGGAACACCGTTCGGGCCTCCTGTCGCGCCAAAAGCTGCTCAAGGACCTGGAAGCCAAGCGCGAAGGCGTCAGCGAAGGCGTCAAGAGCGTTCTGCGGCAGCGCGAGCAAAAGTTCCCCTTCGTCCGCGGCCTCGTCGCGGACGTGCTGCGCGTGGACGTGGAGCATGCCCACGTCATCGAAGCCGCGCTGGACGGCCGCGATCAGTGGCTGGTGACCAATGATTCTGCCGCGACTTTCGCCGCGAGGGAGCTGCTCGAAGAGCTCGAAGGCCGCGTGAATTTCCTGTGCACGGACTCCGGTGACACGCTTTTCCGTGGCACGGGCGGCTCGCCCGTGTCTTCCGACGAAAGTGCGGCCGGTGCGGAACGGAGTGAATCCGGCGACTTTAGCGAAAGCACAACGGAACATGGGCGGGCCGCCCATGCCACGGAAGACGACGCTTACGACTGGAACCAACATCCCCAGCGCATTCGCCTCGCGGCTGATCTCGTCCGGGTCGAACCGATCGACGGCCCTCTCGCGCAGCATCTTCTTGGCCGCACGGTGGTGGTGGACACGCTCGCCGACGCGGCGGAACTGCATCGCGCCGGCCCGCGCGGGTGGCGGTATGTCACTCTCTCTG
>JAQGHH010000351.1 GCA_028288945.1 Phycisphaerales bacterium | reverse complement strand
CAACGCCCGGCGTGCAAGGCATCAACGGCAACACGTCCAATCGTGACGGCGTAAACGCCGCCCGGGACACCGGTGCTGGCGCCCGTGACACCGGAAATGCCGCGCGCGACACCGGTGCCGCTGCCCGCGATACTGACACTGCCGGGCGTGACGCCGGTAGGGCCGCCCGCGAGGCGGGCGCATCCGGTGGGGACATGAACAACGAAACGACCGTGCGCGTGCCGGCGGTCGGCAGCGCTCAGGCGGTTACGCTTCGCCTCGTGCATACCGGCCCCGGCACCTTCCGCTTCGCCTCCAATGGGCCAGTGGACCAGCAGAAGCTCTCCTCCGCCTTGCAGAAGCACTTGCAGGAAGTGATCGACGCGAAGGCCCAGTGGCCCGCGGACGTGAACCAGGCACAGCGCCTGGTAACGCAGCACGTGCTGATGGCCGCGAGAGAAGCCGGTGCGGGCGACAACAGCGCCCAACCGGCGGGCGCTCATCTGGGGGGCGCGAAAGCTCCCGCTGGTGGGGCGTCCACTGACACTGACCGCCCGAACGGCAACGGAGCGGGTGTCGGCGTCGGCCCGGGAACGAATGGATCGGCTCCGCGTTAAAGTGGAAATCCGAATCGCTCCGTATTTCAACTGCAATTTCCAGGCGCGGGCACATGTTGCCCGCGCCTGGTTTGCGTTTGTGACAGTCGTCGAGAGCGCTTTGCAGCCGCCTGCGAAGTTCAGCCTATATTAATGACTGGTGCGAATAGAATTAAATAGCTTGATTTCGTGGGTCCGATAATCCACAATATCAGATCGTTGCATCACGTCGATCCGGGTGTGGACGCCGTGCATCTCCGCAACGTGACTTCCAGGGGCTTTGGAGGATTCGCATGCGTAAATCCATTTACGCGTTCTCGGCTGCGGCTACGTTCTTCACGATGGCTTCGGGCGCGCTGGCGCAAACGGCCAATAGTGATCGATTGCTCATTGTGGATTCGACCGGCAATCCCATTTTTGACAAATCGATTTCGGAACCGGGGGTCGGAACGGCCGGCGAGTTGAACGCCGTCTTCACCTTGCCCGGCGTCACGCCCGGCGATCCGGTCATCCTGGCGACTTCCGGCGGCGCACACGTCGTCTTCCTCACCGAACCGGCTGGTGAAGGGCTCGTGGCCGGAGAGACGCCCATTTTTGTTCGCGACGCAGCAGGGAACTCGGTTCAAGTCAGCGACGCCATCGTCTCGACATTCGGAACCACGTTGCCGCCCCAGGTGCAGCTCATCTCCGACGGCAGTCTCGAGCTCCAGCGGCTCGCCATCTCGCAGCCCAACTTCCAAAAGCCCGCATTCCTTCTTGTGGAAGATGGCACGCTCCAGGACCTGACTGTTCAATTGGACGGCGCTCACGGTCCGAACGGGGGGGTCAAAATCTTCGCGCAGTCCGATTTGCCGGAGCCCGCATCGGTCTCGATGATCGGGTTGGCCGCCACCGGCCTCCTCGCACGGCGTCGGCGGGCGTGATGTGCGGCCGGCTTAAGTGACCACCCATTACTTAATGCTACCCACCAGGCGCGGGCTCCATTGCCCGCGCCTGGTGGCGTTTACACGGGACACGATTGTCGGCCAAAGTTTGGAGGGCCGGCAATAGTCGCGCCGTCCCGCGGACGGCGGCCCCTCTTTTGCGATTGCAACTGGCCCGAAATTAAGTTACAATCCTAACACAACTTAAACCGATTCTCGGCAACATTTCAAATTCAGGAGAAGAAAGTGCAAAAGCGTTTCCTCGTTTTGGCGACGGTGTTGGGTGGAATGTGTACCGCGGCGTCGCATGCGGCGTTCGTCGGGACGCAGTATGATTCCACGACCGGGTTTTCCGCCCCGGGCGAGATCGCCCCGTCCACAAACGACCTCCTGACGGGCCTGATCGAGAGCGGCTCGGTGTTCCATGACCAGGAAGGGCTCAACACCGACACGACAGCGGCATCGCTCACGAACGGCGCGTTCGGCCCCGCCGGGCTGACCCCTACGCCCGGCCCGAACCCGGAAGTCTCCATCATCGGCAACAACCAGACGCTCACCTATACGCTCGGCAACGGTCCTGCGGGCCTAGGCTATACGATTTCCGAGTTCCGCAGCTACTCCGGCTGGCAGGATACCGGCCGCTCTCGCCAAGACTTCACCCTCACATATTCCACGGTTGCCGACCCCACCACATTTATTCCGCTGACCACGTTCAACGGCTCGGCGAACACGCTGGACGAGCTGACGGTCGTGAAGGACGCCTTGGGTGCGACGATCCCGAATGTCTTCGCGATTCAGTTCCAGACGGCCCAGAACGTCCAGAATGGGTACGTCGGTTACCGGGAATTCGACCTGCTCGGAACGGCCACCGTCCCCGAGCCCGCTTCACTGGGATTGCTGGGCCTGGGCACCCTTTCGTTGCTGGCCCGCCGCCGCCCACGGACGTGAGGATGGCAAAGGCACCTGATCCAGGCGCAGTCCGGCGCTTGGTAAGACGGACGGTTTACCCGCGTGGATACCGGGCAGGCCTCCATCGACGCCTCCGGGAAAGGCTTAAGCAGTTCCGCATCACCTTTCTCCAGCCACCGCCCATTATCCGCCGGGTTGAGTATCACCGGCATACGGTCGTGCAGTGGCGCCATCAATGCGTAGGCCGTTGGCAAAACATGCCACTGGTGGCTGCGGTCTCGCACTAGGCGTTGATCGGAGCGAGCGGCCCCGTCAGACCTTCACTTATCGACCTTCTTCAATTCGGGTTCCTCATAGAGGGCTTCGTCGAACTTCTGCACGTTCGCTTTCGACCAGTCACGCCATCGCTGCACGAGGTCGTCGTAGTCCGTCTGTGTCTTGTCGCCGGGGAGCAGGTACACGCTGTTCACGAGGTACTCCAGCGCCTCCACGGCCTCGTCGCACATCCGGTGGGTCGTCCTCACGCCGTTGCGCACGTCGTGGTGAAGCACCGCCTGGTCGTCGAGCAGCGGCGTGAGATGCGCGACCGCCCGCTTGTCTTTAAGCCAGCGCAGCTCTTGGACGGCCGCAACGTGGACATGGATGTCGGTGTCCGTCAACGCACCCACGGCAAGGGCGAACGGGGCATCCGCCAGGGCGGCCCTCCCGTTGCGGATGACGGTGGATCGTACCCCCGCGTCGGAGTCGCGTGTCGCCTGCATGAGCAGGTCGAGTTCCTGACGGCGGTGGAGCGCGGGCACGACCCGGTGAAGGAGTGGCAGGTAATGGGTGTAGCGCTCCGGCCGGGTACGTCCGTCACAAAATGCCGGTAGGCGGGCTGCAATGGCCTCGTCCGCCGGGTCGTACCCTGAAAAAGAACCATACCCGCGCCGTCGGCCCCAACGTGGCCCAGATAGACCACCCGCCATGAGGGCGTTAGAATTGTGCACTTCGTGGCGCACGCGTATCCCTTATTGCTCGACGTGGCCGGTCGTCTTGTCGTCATTGTCGGCGGCGGTAACGTCGCCGTACGCAAGGCCGGAGGGCTTCTCGCGGCCGGCGCGCGATCCGTTCGTTGCGTCGCGCCGGAATTTTCGGCGGATCTGCCTGCCGCGGTGGAGCGGATCAAAGAGCCTTATGCTTGTCGCCATCTGGAGGGCGCGGGGCTGGTGTTTGCCGCGACGGACCGCAACGAAGTGAACGATGCCGTCGTGCGCGACGCCCGCCAACGCGGCATCCTGGTGAACCGGGCTGATGCGGATGATGCCGAGCCCGGCGATTTTGTCACGCCGGCCAAACTGGAACGGGGGGCCGTGATTGTAACGGTCTCCGCGGGCAGCGCGGCGCTGGCGGCGGCGGTTCGGGATGATCTGGCCGGCAAGCTCGACGGAAGGTTTGTGAAAATGGCGGATGCGATGCGGCTGTTGCGACCCGAGGTCCGCGTGTCTTCATTGCCGTCGGATCGGCGGGCGAAGGTGTTTCGCGATCTCGCCGGCGAACATGCCTTGAGCGTACTGGACCTTGGCGGGATCGATGCCCTTCGCGGCTGGCTGGCCCAGCGCTACCCGGAACTTAAACATGCCTGACGTCCCCTCCGCAGGACAACTCGCCCTGATTTTCGCGGCCATCGCCGTCTTCGTCGTCGGCGAAGGGTTGTCGTTGATGCGCCTGCGCACCGAGCGCGTAGCGGCTGCCGAGCGCGACATCAGCGGCCGCAGGAGCGAAAACCTTCGCGTCCTTTCCAAGACCTGCATGTCCGTCGGCGTGCTGCTGTGCGTCGGCGTGCTGGCGTGGCACGGCTTCGCCCGCGGGACCTGGCGGCCTCTGGAAGACAACTTCGAAGCGCTGGTCTCCCTCGCGTTCCTTCTCACCCTTTTCATCGCTTACACCCAGCGCACCCATCCGCTCCGGGGGCTCGACTGGTTCATGATGCCGATCGTCGTGCTGCTGCTGCTGTTGGCCGCGGTGTTCGGAAAGACCAAGCCGCACGCGTACCTCGACACCACATGGAGCCTCGTCCACGTCAGCGCGAGCTTCGGCGGGTTTGTGCTGTTCGCCATCGCGGGGTCGGTCGGCGGGCTCTACCTGTACGTCAACCGCCGACTCCGCAGCAAACGCCTCGTCCCCGGCCAGGGTTTCGGCAGCCTCGAGCGCCTCGAGCACCTGACGCTCGTTTCCGTCACGCTCGGGTTCGCACTGCTGACAATCGGGCTCATCACTGGATTGGTGCGCGTGCTCGAGCCCCACGGCCGCAACAGCCTCGGCCCCGAGTGGTATCGCAACCCGAAGGTATGGCTGACTTTCATCGCCTGGTGCGTGTACGCTCTTGTACTGCATTCGCCGATCAACCCGGCATTCCGTGGGAAACGGATGGCGTTCCTTAGCGTGGTCGGCTTCGTATTGATGATCGGCACGTTCGTGGCGGTGCAATTCATGCCGGGACGATAAGGAGCGAAGGAAATCCGAATCCCCGAAACCCGAATCAAATCCGAATGACGAAATCCGAAGAGGGACTGGCCGCGAAAGGACGAAGAGAAGCGAAGCGAAAAACGAAAATGACGGGAACCCGCGAAATGATTTCGATCCACTCATCTCAAGTTCTTCTTCGCCTTTCTTCGCTTCTTCGCGCCTTCGCGGCAATGTATTTTTTCGGATTTAGTCATTCGGATTTGGCGCCTCGGATTTCGGATTTCGCGACTCGAAATGTTCGTGGTTAAAAATGCAGCGCTTGCTCCTCCTGGGACTGAACCACACGACCGCGCCGCTGGAGGTGCGCGAGAAGCTGGCGTTCGGCGTCAGGCAGCGCGGCGAGGCGCTGGCTTCGTTCGCGCAGCGGTTCCCCGGGTGCGAGGCGGTGCTGCTTTCGACGTGCAATCGCGTGGAGCTGTACATCGCCCGGCAGACGCACGGGCGGCCGCGGGTGGAGGAGATGGTGGAGTTTTTGGCCGAGTTCCACCACATGCCGGCGGCTGCGTTCAAGGACCATCTGTACGAGAAGGCGAACCAGCTTGTCGTCGAGCATTTGTTTACGGTGACGTCATCGCTCGATTCAATGGTGCTCGGGGAGACGCAGATCCTCGGCCAGGTGCGCGACGCGTACGACGCCGCGTGCCAGGCCGCGGCGGCGGGGGCGCTGCTCAATCCGCTGTTCCAACGCGCCATCGCGGTCGGCAAGCAGGTCATGCACGAGACGGCTCTGAACGAGGGCCGCCTGAGCGTCGCGAGCGTGGCCGTCGATTACGCCCGCAATATTTTCGAGCACTTCCGCGACAAGACGGTCCTTTCGATCGGCGCGGGGAAGATATCGCAGCTTGTACTTCAGGGGTTCGTCGGGCTGTCGGTCGGGCAACTGCTCGTTTGCAACCGCGACGCGCAAAAGGCTCAGGATCTGGCGCAGAAATTCAACGGCCGGGGGGTGGCATTCGAGAAGCTCGCCGAGCATTTGGTGGCGGCGGACATCGTCGTGACATCGACGGGCGCGCCGCACCCGATCATCACGCGGCAGCTCTTCGACGCCATCCGCCGCCAGCGTCGCTACCGGCCGCTGTTCCTGATCGACATCGCGGTGCCGCGTGACGTGGAGCCGGCGGTGGGGGAGGTGGAGGGGGTTTATCTCTACAACCTCGACGACCTTCAGCAGGTGGTCTCCACGACGCAGTCGCAGCGCAGAGATGCGGTGGCCGCGGCCAAGGCCATTATCGCCCGGCACGTCGGCGAGTTCGCCGCGTGGAACCGCCAGCGCGAGCTGGGCCCCGCCATCCATCGTCTTTACAGCAGATGTCACCAGATCGCCCAGGACGAGCTGGCCCGCACATTCAACAAGCTGCCGGGGCTTGTGGAGAGTGAAAAGGCGCACCTCGAAGACCTCGCCCGCCGGATCGTCAACAAGCTGCTGCATGATCCGGTTCAGGTGCTAAGGCAGTCGGACGGCATGCATACGCCGGCGACGCAGTACTTGCATGGTTTGGACAAGCTGTTTCAACTCGGGGGGGGCGATGCGACGGAACCGCCTGGGAATGATGGGAAAGCGCCGGGCTCGGACGAACCGGCATGATTTTTTCCGGCACCATCCTCGCATTAACTCTTTACTTTGCCTTGCCGCATGGGTGCGTCGCCATTGCGGGTGGTGCAGTGCGCATGGCGGAACCGTAAGTCCTTTGATTTGGCGGCGTCTTTTTGTGGGCTATGGCAAGGGTCATTGACTATCGCACTCCTGAGCGTTCGCCGGCCAAGCCTAGCGGGGCGGGCCGGCCGTCGCATTGGCGCAGCCGAGGGATGCTGTTGATGCTGCTCGTGCTGATCCCCGTGCTTGGCGCGCTGGCGTATGCGGGGCCGGCGTGGGCGATCGTGTTGTATCGGGTGCTCGCGGACGGCGGCGCGATGCTGATTTGGCTGCTGGCCGCGACGGGGGCGGGGTTGCTTTTGTTGCGGGCTGCGGGGCTCGCAGAGCGTGAGTCGCCCGTTCTGCGGTTCGTGACGGCGGCGGGTTTGGGGCTGGGAATTTCAGCCCTGATGGTGTTGGGATTGGGGCTGGCGGGATGGTTGAACCACGGGAGCGTGATCGCTCTGTTGGCCGTCGGCGTTGTGATGGGTGTTCTTGCGCTGTGGGGGCGGAACGTGGGGTCGGCGGCGCGGGAATGGCTCCAAGCCCCGGCGGGGTGGGAATGGCTGGGATTGCTGGCCACGCCATTCTTGGCGCTGGTGCTTGTGGCGTCGATGGTGCCGCCGGGGATGCTTTGGACGCCGCAGGAGCCGCATGGGTATGACGTAGTCGAGTACCACTTGCAGGTGCCGCGGGAGTGGTATGAGGCGGGGCGGATCGTACCGCTTCGGCACAATGTTTTCTCGTATTTTCCGTTTAACGTCGAAGTGCATTATCTGCTGGCGATGCACCTCCGCGGCGGGCCCTGGGCGGGGATGTACCTGGCGCAATTGATGCACGGGGCGTTCATCGCGCTGACGGTGCTGGCGGTGTACGCGTTCGCAAGGCGCGCGACCGGGCCGCCGGGGGCGATGATCGCGACGCTCGCCGCGGCGAGCGTGCCGTGGCTTTCGCAACTCGCGCCGATCGCGTACGACGAAGGGGGATTCCTGCTGTTCGGCACACTGGCGATTGGCTGCGCGCTGGCGGCACTGAACGAGGAAGAGCATCGCCTGCGCCGGTTCATGCTGGCCGGGGCGATGGCGGGCTTCGCCTGCGGGACCAAGCTGACGGCGGTGCCGGAGGTGCTGCTGTTCGTGCCCATATGCACGATGGGGGTGGTCGTGTGGCGCATGTTCCGACGGCGCGGCGCTGGAAAGGTGGGCGCTGCGGATTCCAGCGCCACGGATGAGGGATCGGAGCCGGGCCGCGCCGGCCCGGTCGGACCGAAGGTCCGTTTGAATTCCACCCCGCAGTACACAGGGGAGGGAAGGGAAGAGCGGGCCTCCGGCCCGACCGGGGCGGCACGCCCCGGCTCTGAACGCGCCGCGTTCCCACAACGAGCGTTACACCCCGGCGCGGCGGGCCGACACGTTTGGACCGGCATCTTCTTGTTCCTTTTAATGGGATCACTCTGCTTCGCGCCATGGTTGGTTCGCAATGCCGTATGGGCGGGCAATCCCGTATTTCCCGAGGCGATGCCGCTGCTGGGGAGCGGGCATTTCAGCCCTGATCAGGTGCAACGGTTCGAGCACGCCCACAAGGCGGCGGAGGCGGTGCGCTCGCCGAGGGCGCGCCTTCGCGCGCTGTGGAATGAAACCGTCGCCGGTTGGCAATTCGGGTACTTGCTTTTGCCGCTGGGGATCTCGGGATTGGCGTTTTCAATCTGGAGGCCGGACAGTTGGTTTCTCGCGGGGATGTTGCTGCTGCTGACGGTTTTCTGGACGGGGTTCACGCACTTGCAGGGGCGGTTTTTCGTGTTGGCGATTCCGGTGGCCGCATTGCTGGCGGCGCGGATTGAATGGCGGCGCGTGCCGTGGGCGGGCGCGGCGCTCGTCGCGGTATTTGCGATCAGCGGCTGGGTGCGGGTGAATA
>JAQGHH010000329.1 GCA_028288945.1 Phycisphaerales bacterium | reverse complement strand
AGTGAAACTCGGCCGCGGCCCGGGCGGCAAGCCGCTCATCGCGACGATCGAGCCCTGGCACGGCAATCAGGTGGTCGCGTACACGCCGTCGGCCGCCGCCAATCCCGGCGCCCCAGTCGGGTCGCAGCCGATGCTCTGGGACCGCCATGTCCTCGACGACGCGCTCAAAGGCGGCCACGGCGTCTGGTGCGCCGACCTCGACGGCGACGGCGTCGATGAGATCATCGCCTGCTCGCGCGAGCCGCTCGACGCCCGCACCGGCCCCGGCATCAACATCTACCGCCTCGCCCCCGCCACGCCGGGCGATCCGGCGGGGAAGTGGGAAAAGCACGTGCTGGACAACAAGGGGGTTGCCGCCGAGGACATGGCCGCGGTCGATTTGAACGGGGACGGCCGCGTCGACATCGTCGCCGTCGGACGGGCCACGCATAATGTGCGGATTTACTGGAACGAGGGGGAGAAAAAATAACCGTGTGTGCCAGCGCGAAGGTTGGATCGGGCGGACTTCGGCGGTTGAGAAGCGGTTTCAAGTCTTTCGTGGCATGGGCGGCCCGCCCATGAATTCGCCGCTATAGCGGCACAAACACGGGCGGGCCGCCCGTGCCACTGGAATTGCGGAACCGCCGCGTAGCCGTGGACGGAGAAAGTGATGAAAACGAAGAAGATGGAGGTTCTTGACCGCATCAAGCACTATGAAGAAGCGATCACCAAAGGCCACGAGTATTTGGAGAGTGGCAAGCACGCGAATTGGAATGGGTTTAGACCGTGGTTTGCCCGCAAGTTGCGGGACGGCAAGGAAGTGCCTCCCCACAAGGATTGGGTAAAGAACGTGTATCTCCCGCGTCTGCAAAGGGCCGTGAGACGGGCGGAGAAGGCTCTTGAACGATTGCCATGAATTGCTTAGGTGCGGTGGCGGTGGATTCCTACTACGCGTTCTGCTTCCAAGTTCACCGAAGATGACGGCGATGGCCCAAAGTGCGAATACGTTTAGGTGAGGTGACGATGGTTCAAATCCTGAACGAGCATTCGTTGCGAGAAGCCTTGCGCATGGAACGTGCTGTCATTGTCTGTCACGTTGATTGGTCGATTCACTCCGTACTGACTACGAAACTCGTTGAGCAGTGGGAGCAGAATTGGCTTCGCGGCGGCGGCTTGAGGCCGGTGAGAGCGTACCGCGTGATTCCAGAGTCACAGCCAAAGGTGCAGGAGTGGCTGATGGCAGAAGGTCTCGCTTCCATCATCGTAGCCGGTGCGGGGGAAGTCCTCTGGTTAGAGTATGGCCGCGTCGTCGCCAAACTGCTGTCCGGCGTCACGGAGTCAGGATTAGTGCAGACGACTCAGGGGCTATGGGCGGGGCGCCTTGCTGATGCCGTCAATAGTTTAATCTACGCATGCGAAAACGACTGAAGTGTGAATAAGGGGAAAGAGATTTCCATGTCAGATACGGCGAACGACGATAGACATTTTTTTGTGTCGTACGGTTTGCCGTACGTGTACGTCTTCTGGAAACAGGCCGAACCCGCACCGTTCGAGATCGCTGCGGTCCATCGGATCGCCCCGCCCTGAAAGCAATGGGCAGTTTGCAGGTGGCCTCGCTGCTTAAAGACAAGGACTGGTGGCGAATTGGGCCGCTAAAATCTGCGGCTGAATCTGATGCAATTGAGTCGCAATTGAGGGCACTTGGGCTAGGGGTCGAGCAAAAATGGCAATGAACATGCCGTTGTCGGTGTGCATAACCTGTTCATGGTGTTAACAGTTTAGCCGGGGACAGAGAATTAAATGGAGGATAAATGGAGACGCTTACAAATCCACAAATGGACGACTTGGAGAAATCGATCGGCGTAACCTTACCCGGTCTGTACCGAAAGCTGCTTCTGGAAATCGGGTATGGCAAAATGCTCTCGGGCAAGCAGATTTATCACCCAACAGAGATTCGCCCCTTATACGGACCATTTTTTGATGACGCCTCTCAGTTATTCAACCCGTATTTTCCTTTCGGTTGCGACAACCGTTGCCAAGAAATGTGGGTTATTGATAGCAGTCGGGAGTTGTCTGCTTCCATTTGGCACGAAACCGTCCCAGACGACTGGCCCGAAGAATCGTGGCTCGATTACGCAGACTGGGTAAGCAAATACATCCCGCACCTTGACTCGGAATTGTGACTCCTGCGCCATTTACTCTTTAGGCGGGGGGCAGCACCTACTGATGATTGCAACAGTCTAAGCTACCAGTGCGAAACGGCCCTACGGCTTCTAAGACGGAGAACGCAGCATGTGGTTCCGAGCGATTACCTCGTTCCTTTTCATCTTCGCCTTCGCGTTCGTCCTCGGAGGTTGGTTTCTCATGCCTCATCTTCCTCCCGTCCCTGACCATCCGGTGAGCGTTTTCGAGGCCGAGTATTGGACTACGAATTGGGCGGGGGCATTGCTTGGCATCATCCTCGGAACGCTCTCTGCCCGCTCTGTGCTGAGAAAGGCACGCACGACGCAAGCGACGGAGTGAATGTCACGTACCGGCGGGTAAGCCACGCTGATGTTGTCGACAGTTTAGCCGGGGAGGGAGAAGGCTATGCCAAAGGGAGGACGGGCGTTGCGAAGTCATTGGGGGAACACTTGGTGGGGCGGGCTTCTGGCGCTAATGGTGACACTGCCGATCCTGCTGGTGGTGACACCCCCTTTCGCTATCCTCGTGGTCCGGGACGAGTATCGGCTTCGCCGGGCCTACCGCCGCGGCGGGCGGCTACTGGACTGGGACGAGGCCAGAGACAGGCTTTCATCGGGTAGAGGAACGCTCATCATTGAGGTGCTGGCCGGTGGGGGGACGGGCCATGTGTGGTGGGTCGAGGCTGACCTTCTGGCGGAGGGTTGTCCCCTCGCCCCTGCAAAGGTGCTTCGCCGCACGTTCGACGTGAAGGAGCGATCTAATCTGCTCCATTCGGAGTCCGCTAGGAAATGGTCCGAAATGCATTTGCCGGGGCTGATCGGCGGGGTTCACCTGGTTCGAGTGCCGTACAAGGTCTGGCGACGGTGGGACGAAGTTCTAACGGGGGACCGTGCCGTGGCGGCAGACTCTCACGACACCTTCTGCTTCCAAATTCACAGAAGATGACAGCGGTGGCAAAGCGGGGCGCCAAAAACCGGGACAGGTCCAATTAACGCGCCGTTAATTGGACCTGTCCCGGTTTTCGCGTTGGGGGTGGCCGGTGGACGCTTCATTTCGCGGAGGCCGCTGATTTTGCGGGGTTGCCCGCGTCGGTCAGTTGCACGGAGTGGAAGAGGGTTTCGCCCTCGAACGCGCCTAGGCCCAACTGGCCGTCGCCGATGTCCCAGAAGGCCTTGTAGAGGGACAGGTTTGCATAATTCGTGGCGTACCGGGTCACGACGCTGCCGTTCAGCTTGACGGTCACCGACCGGTTGCGCACTTCCACGACGACCGTGGCTCGCGCACCTGTCTTGAGGACCTGCGGGAACTTCTGTGTGGACGGGTTGGCGTCGGCGCGCTTGCCGTCGATGACGTCGATCCCGCAAACCGTGTTGGCCCAGCCCCCTTCCACCGTGAGAAAGCTGTGCCCGCCGTGTGACAGGATTTGGGCGACGCACTCGTTGCCCTTCACGCGGGTGAACTCGATTTTCAGGTCGTATTCCTCCGGCGGCTGATAGCGGATCCGCAGGCTCGCGACCGGATCGCCCGGGGCACTCGCGCCCGACAACGCCGAGCCCGCCATCTTCCACGTCCCCTTCACCCCGTCGCGCGAGGGGTCGATCAGCTTGAGCAAGTCCACCGTCCGGTGCGGCACCTTCGCGTCCGCCTCGGCCTGCGCGCGCTGCACCACTTCCAGCGTGCGCTTCGCCTTGAGCTTCGCGGCGTCGTCGGCGGTGTGCACTTTCAAGAACTGGGCGTAGCACCGGCCCGCCTGCTCGTAAGCCACGGCCTTGATCGCATCGGGGGCCTTGGCGGCTTGCGCCTGATGCCATTCCGCCAGGTCGGTCAGCTCTTCTTCGCTTAAGTCCGCGGGGTCCTTGCCGGCCAGGGGCAGCGCCCGTTTGGCCGCGGGATCGCTGAGCGTGGCGGCGATCTGTGCGGCGTCGGCGGGGCGGTTCTGCTCGTAAAGCAGCACCTGAATCACGTCGCCGGCGGTGGCCGCGTCGGTCGGGTCGGCCTTGAGCCTGGTCATCAGCTCGTCCAGATGCTTCTGCGCCGCCTGCTTCGTGCCTAGGTCCTTGATCGCATCGCGAATCTCGGAAGCGCGCGAACGGTCGATCGAGTCGGCAACTTTCAACGCCTTGTTGTAAAGCGCCCCGGCGTCCTTGATCGCCCCCGCACCCGCCTTGTCGGAAGCGACGGAAAGCAGCTTGTCGAGGTACGGCGGGCCGACGGTCTTGCGCTGCGTCACCGCGGCGGCGGTGTAACGCTTCTCGTACATCTCCAGGGCCTTGTCCATCGCCGGCCCCCTGGACTTGGGGTCGGTCTTGGCCAAAAGCTCCATCGCGTCCGCCGCAACCGCATACCCGTCCGCGTGCGTCGAAGCGAAGTCGTAGGCTTTGTTACAGAGCAGGGCTTGGAAGGGCTTGTCGTCGGCGACATCTTTCGCATCGCTCAGCAGCTTGCGGGCGAAGTCCACCTCACCCTGCCCGCGCGGGGCGGCTTTGAGCTTGCGGACCTGGTCGCCATAAAGCTGTTGGAAGGTGTCATCGGGCGAAGCGGCCCGGGCGGCCGCAGCCAGCGTGAGGGCGATCAGCAGGGCGCAAAAGATGCGTGTTGCCATAGCCCGCTCCGAATCAAGCGACGATTCCCCCGATTCAGCCTTGTGACTTCGCCCTAACATACCCGATTTGCGAAGTAGCATCCAATTCACATCGAAACGCAACCTCCACAGGTCGTTACAGCCGGAAAGACGCGTGCGCAATCGTGCAAATTCGCACATCACGCCTGACTGGCGCTATCAAAAACGCGGTTTGGCTCGCGCGCACTGGAGGGATATTGCAATCCTCTCTGAAAGCGCGCCCTCCCCCATTCTGGCTTCTGGCTACTGGCTCCTCTGCCCGCCCTCTGCGACATCCGCCCCTTCAACACGCCAACGTCGCGATCTCCTCAAACCGGCTCTTCAAATCGAAATACAGCTTCCCGTACGTCTGATAATGACAGTCATAAACCGCGGCGATCTTCTTGTTGGGCGCGATCTTGGCGGTCTGTTTGATGGAGGCTTTGCAGGCTTCCTCGACGCCCGACCAGACGCCAGTCCCGACGCCGGCGAGCAGAGCGACGCCGTAGGCGGGGCCTTCGGAGGCGTTGGTGAGGACGAGGGGGAGTTTGTAGATGTCGGCCTGGAGCTGCCGCCAGAAAGCACTGCGCGCCCCGCCCCCGCTGGCACGGATTTGGGTGATGGGGATGTTCATGCCGCGCATGATTTCCAGGGCGTCGCGCATGCCGAAGGTGACGCCTTCCATGACGGAGCGGAGGAGCATGTCGCGCGTGGAGCGGCTGGTGAGCCCGATCCATCCGCCGCGAGCGTAC
Source organism: Phycisphaerales bacterium (assembly GCA_028288945.1). GTDB lineage: Bacteria > Planctomycetota > Phycisphaerae > Tepidisphaerales > Tepidisphaeraceae > RYN-428. The sequence continues at coordinate 535 of JAQGHH010000329.1, read as the reverse complement.
GGGTCGGGATGCGGGCAACGCTCGCCCGTGAGGTACGGCAGGAAGAACAATCCTTCCGAGCCCGCCGGGGCACGCTGCGCCTCGGCGACCAGCAGCTCGTACGGATCGACTTTTTTCTTCTTCGCCGCGGCGACTTCATCCGCGCCAAGTTGGTTGCGCAGCCATTGGAAGCTTCCGCCCGCCGACAGCATGCAGCCGAAGACGCACCACTTCCCCGGCACCGCATGGCACATGGTATGAACGCGGCCCTGCGGGTCGCGGGTGGGCGAGTCGCTGTGGGCGAAGACGACGCCGCTGGTCCCGAGTGTGGCGCTGACGACGCCGGACATGACGATGCCGTTGCCCACCGCGCCCGCGGCTTGATCCCCTGCGCCGCCAACGACCGGCACGCCGACGGGCAGCCCGAGCGCCGCAGCGCCTTCTCTGGAAAGCGTGCCCGTCACTTCCGGAGATTCATGCAATCGCGGCAGCAGCGCCTTGTCAATTTCCAAAAGCCCCAGCAGCTTGTCCGACCACGTGCGGTTGACGACGTCCA
>JAQGHH010000321.1 GCA_028288945.1 Phycisphaerales bacterium | reverse complement strand
TGCCGAAAAGCACCAGCAGCGCCGGCAGCACCACCAGCACCAGCGGCAGTTGCGCCACCAATCCAGCGATGATGGCGATCGCCAGCGGCTGCAACATCCCCGACCCCTGCCCGATGCCCAGGGCCAGCGGGAGCAGCGCCAATATCGCCGCGGTCGTCGTCATCGCGATCGCGCGCATCCGGTAGTTGCCCGCCGCGATCAGCCGCTGGCGTGGCTCGCCCTCCGTCAGCGTGTCGGCGTACTCCGAGTAATAGAAGATCGCGACTTCCGTCACATTACCGACGATCATCACCATGCCCATCAGCGCCGAAATGTTCAGCTCAGTGTTCGTCAGCCACAGGCCCAGGAATACGGACGCAATCGCCAGCACCGTGGTGATCATGATGCTCACCGCCACGCGAAAGCTCTCGTACATGAACAACAGAAGCAGGAAGACCAACGTCCCCGCGGCAAAGATGACGCGCAGCAATCCCTTGAAGGCGATCTGCTGCTGCTCATACTGCCCGGCCAGCTTGTAGCGCACGCCGAGGGGAATCAGGCCCGGCTGATCCAGCATTTTCGTGACGTCCCGGATCGTCGAGCCCAGGTCCCGGTCGCTGCGGGCCGTAACGGACACCATTCGCTTCAAGTCCTCGCGGGTAATCTCCGGCTGCCCGGTAATGACCGTCAGTTTCGCGACCCGCTTGAGCGGGAACACATGGCCGTCGGGGGCGCGCACGGGCAGCTCGCCCACGTCAAGCGTCGTCCGCCGCACGTCCCGCGGGACCCACACTCGCACGTCCACCAGCTTCGGGCCCTGCTGCAACTGAGTCGCCACGCTGCCGGCGAGCAGGTCCGTCACGGCTTTAGTCACCACCGCAGGGTCAACCCCCTCCAGCGAGGCCTTGACCCGGTCAACCTGGACGTCGACGGCGTCGCCCGCCGGGATGATCCCGCTACGGACTTCCTTAAGGTAATCGATCTTCTCCAGGCCCTGCTTCACTTTGGCCGCGAGTTGCTCGAGCGTTTTCGGGTCGTCGGAATACAGGTTGACCACCACCGGTTGCGGACGCCCGGTCAGATCGCCAATCAGGTCTTCCATCAACTGCGCGGTTTCGATGTCCAGGCCGGGCACCGTGGCGGCGACTTTCTTTTCGAACTCATCGCGCACCACATTGATCGGCCGGCGAGGCAGGGGCTTGAGCCGGACGAAGAAATCCCCGTTGTTGGATTCACTCAGCTCTCCGGCCCCGAAGTTGTAGCCGGTCCGGCGCGAGTAGGTCTGCACGTCGGGCATTTCGCGGAGGATCTGCTCGACCTGCCGGCACAACCGGTCGGTCTCCGTGACCGATGTGCCCGGAGCCGCGCGGTAGTCGATCACGAACCCGCCTTCGTCGACCGTCGGCATGAACCCGCTGGGCACGCGGTTGTAGAGCAGGTAGCCTCCCGCCAGAAACGCGGCCCCCACGATGGCCACGATCCAGGCGTTGTCCAGCACTCCACCCATCAGGCCCGAATAGAGCCGGGCAATTCGGCCCGGGGTTTCGTCGTTTTCCACGGGCTCCGCGGCCCGTGCACTGGCCTTGGGCCGCAGCCAGCGCGAGGCGAGGATCGGGATCGCCAGCCACGCGACCAGGAACGAAATCACGAGGCTCGACGCCATCGACAGCGATAAGGCCGCAAAGAACGCCCCGGCCACGCCCACCATGAAAGCAGGGGGGATGTGGATCACGATCGTTGACAGGGACGAGCCGATCAGCGGCTTGGTGAACTCGTCGGTGGCCTGGAGCACGCGCGCCCTGACGTCGCCCCGGGCCGCGCCCCGCCCGTGGAGGCGGCGGATGATGTGCTCGGACATCACGATCGCGTCGTCGATGATCAAGCCCACCGCCGCCGCCATGCCCCCCAGCGTCATGATGTTGAAGCTCTGCCCCAGCATGTACAGCAGCACCGCGGTGATCGCCAGCACCACCGGAACCGCCAGGGCCGCGATCAGCGTGATCTTCCAGTCCCGCAGGAACAGCAGCAGCACCAGCGCCGCGAGCGCCACGCCGATCAACACCGCGTCGCGCACGCTGTGGGCCGAGGCCACGATCAGATCGCTCTGGTCGTACCAGTTGGAGATCCGCACGTCCTTGGGCAGGTTCTTCTGCTCCCGGGCCAGGAGATCGCGCACGTCCCGGGCGATCTGCACCGTGTTGCCGCCGGGCTGCTGGAATACATTGAACAGCACCGCGTCATGACCGTCGGCCGTGGAGCGCGTGTAAATCGGCGCGGGCTCCCGGCGGACTTGCGCCACGTCCCCGAGCCTCACCACCCCGCCCGGCCCCGACCGCACGACCGTCGCCGCCAGTTCCCCGGCGTTCTTCGCCCGCGTGTCGGTGATCACCAGATATAGTTTGTCGTGATCCTCGAGCCGCCCGACCGCGGTAAGCACGTTCGCCGCCGACAAGGCGGTTGACACGTCGGCCACGGTCAGGCCCAGCGATCGAAGCCTGGCCGGCTCGACTTCGACGCGGAACTCTTCAATCGCTCCGCCGCTCACGTCCACCTTCGACACGCCCGATGCCGTGCTGAGCACGGGGCGAAGCTGGTATTGGGCCAGGTCGTACAGCTCGGCAGGGGACCGCGTGTCGGAGGTGAGGCTGTAGGACATGACGGGGAAGAACGTCGGGTCCATCCGCCGCACGTCGAACAGCGTGCCCGCCGGAAGCGAAGGCAGCAGCTTGTTGACGCGCGCCTCGGCCTGGAGCATGTCGGCGTTGATGTCGTCGCCCCAGTCGAAGGTAAGCAGCACCTGCGCGCTGCCCCGGCTACTGACCGACTGCACCCCGCGCACTCCGGGAACCGAGCGCAGCTCCTCCTCGACGGGCCGCGTCACTTCGACGACCATGCGCTCGGCGGGCCGGTCGCCGGCTTCCAGGTCGATGCGCACGCGTGGGAAATTGACCCTCGGGAACAGCGAGACGGGCAGCGCCAGCGTCCCCAGCACGCCGCCGAGCACCAGTGCGACCACTAGAAAGAGGATAGACCGGGCGTGCCGACTAGCCCAAAACGCGACCTTCACGCCCGACCCTCCATGCCCGCTGAAAACAGCTCGATACCCTGACGGCTTTGTGAAATGAGGCTCGAATCGACCGCTTCGTAGCGAGGAGATACTGCGGCGGAGGGTTGTGTCCCCGCCGGCTGGGTGCCCGAGGGCTGTGTGGCCGCGGGCGGAGTCTGTGAAGGCTGGGTGCCGGCCGGCTGAGTCTGCGACGTTTCGGCCGGTTGAGTGTCGGCCGGTTGGGTTTGTGGCGGCTCCGCGCCCGCGGGCTGCGTCTCCGCCGCCTGCGTCGCGGCGGGCGGTGTGATCGTCTCCTGCACCTTCACTTCCATCCCGTCGTCCAACTCGTAATTGCCCACGACCACCGCCAAATCCCCCTCGGCCACGTCGTCGGCAATGACCTGCGCCTCCCTGTCGTTTTCGATCCCTATTTTGACCGTGTGCTTGACGGCCTTGCCTTCCTTGACCGTGAACAGGGTATACCCACCCTCGGCCGGCAGCACCGCTTCGCGCGGCACCACCAGGCCCGTGGCCGAAGCCCGCGGCATCTTCGCCGCGACGAAGCTCTCCATCAGGAGCCGCGAATTTTGCGGCAACGAGATCATGACTTCCGTCAGCCGTGTCATCGGGTCCACGCGATGCCCGATCAGCCGGATCTTCCCGTCGATCGCTTCGCCGCCTGTTTCGTCCGTCCGGTACAGCCGCACCGGCTGCCCGGGTTTCAAATACGCGAGGTCCGACGGCTCAACGCCCACCTTTGCTTCAATCCGGTCTTCGGTCGCGATTTCGACCAGCGGCCCGCCGATCGGCACGACCTGCCCAATCTGCACGTCCACCTTGCTGACGATGCCCGGCGCGTCCGCCTTGAGCTGCCGCGGCCCGCCCGCGCCACCCTGCTCCAGAGCCTGGAGCCGGCCCTGTGCCAGGCGCAGGGCGTTCTCGGCGGTATTGAGCTCGGCGTTGGTCGCGAGCTTTTGTTCGTACCGCTGGCGGACGAGTTGCAAATCGCGCTCGGCGGCGGCGACCGCGTTGCGGGCCTCCTGCAGCATCAGCGTCGTCGCCGCGCTCCCTTCCACTTCAATGAGCGGCTGTCCCGTCGCGATCGGCTGCCCCGGCGCTACAAGCACCTTCGTCACCCGCGACTCAAACGGCACCGACGCCACGCGCGTCTCGTTTGGCGGCGCGACGACGGACCCGTACACCGTGATCTGCTCCGAGATCGTCGCCTTGCGGATCGGCACGACGCTCACCGTCGCACTCGGCTTATCCGGCTTTTCTTCGGGCTTGGATTCTCCCTTGTCCGCCGTCGTTTCGGTCTTGCCCGCGTGGCGGTGGCCCGTCCAATACCCTCCGCCCGCCGCCGCCGCGACCACAATCACCACCAGCACCCATGCAATAGAGGACTTCATCGGCGCGCCTCCGCGGTAGACGGGCGAGTCGCCGGTCCGCCGGCCGGCGGATCGGGAAGGTATCTTCCCGTCGCGATCTCCAAAACAACCTTGTTGGCCATGAGCTGCTGCTTGAGTTTGAGCAAGTCGATCCGTTTCTGAGCCAGATCATTTTGCGCGATGTAGTAACTGAGCACGTCGATATTGCGCTGGCCCAGCGCCAGCTCGTACGTCTTGACCAGCAGCTCGAGCGCCGGCACCGCGGCCTCCGCCGCGGCAATCTGCTCGGCCAGCGAGCGAATGTCCGTCAGCGCCTGCGCGACCGCCGATCGCGCGTCGAAAATACGCCCGGCGTATTCATCGAAAAGCTGCTGGCGCGTCGCGCTCTGGATCGCGATGTTTCCCTGGTTCTGGTCGAAGATCGGCAGATCGACCGTCACGCCAATCCCCGTGGTCTGCACGTTGGTCGTGTCGCGCGCCTGGTGCACGCCGAACGTGATCTTCGGGAACTGGGCCAGCACCGCGCCCCACAGCACCTCCTGCTGGCCCTCATACCCCATCCGGAGCCCCTGCAGATCCAGCCGCCGCTCGTCGATGCCTTCGGAGAGTTCCTTCTCCGGCGGCAGATCGAGGCTGGACGGCAGCACCAATTCCCGCGCAATCTGCACGTCCACCCCAGGAAGAAATCCCAGCGACTGATTGAGAACCAACTGCTGATGCCGAAGGTCGTGCTGCGCGGTGAGGAAATCCGCATGCGCCTTCTGTGCCGCGGCCTCCGCGGCGGAAAGGTCCAGCACCGTCCTGTCATGCGCTTCCACCGCCCGCCGAATGAGCGTCACGTTCTCGGCCAGGCGCTTATCCACCGCCGCGGTTAGTTCGAGAAGGTCCCGGAGTGCCACCAGGTCGTACACGGCCTTCTTCGCGGCCTGCGCGAATTGCCACTCCTGCCAGGCCACGTCGAGTTGAACCGATTGATATTGGTACCGCGCCGCGGCTTCTTTGGCGTGGTGCGTGATCAGCGCCGTCACTTCCCAGGTCACCCCGACGTTATACGCCGAGACAGTGCCCTGTGTGTTTCCGCCCGTGACGGGGTCGAGCGTCAGATCGAGCGTGGGATTGGGCAGCAGCCCGGCCTGAAGCAGTTGTGCGGAACTGAGCGCCCGCCGATCGCGCTGCGAACGCAACGTCGGGTTTGCGATGACCGCCAGCACCGCGGCCGAGTCGGGCGTAAGCCCGCGGCGAAGGTCGATCGGCACCGGCCGCAGCATCGGATGCCGCAACTTTTGCGCCCGAGCCTGCAATTCGTCGGCCGAAGGGGGGGTGATCGCCCGCTCCACCGCCGGCCGCGTCAGCGGCTTCGCGTGATACTGCGCGCAGCCCCCCAACGCGTGCATCGCCAGCAATAACAACAGAATTCGCGCTCTCACGTCGCTCATTTCCTTTGCCGTCTGGACCGGCTTTCATCGCTCCGCCAGGCGGGCCACGGAAGCCTAGTGCGCGAATGATGAAACGAACATGAAGGCGGGACAATATCCAACCCGCTGCCGGGGGACAAGTGGCCGGATGACACCCGCGACGCTCAAAAGCGGTTGCAGCGGGGCCGTTGCATTCCGCCCCGCGATCAACAAGAATTGCCGGCGTCCACGACCTTTCCAGGGAGTATCGCGACGCGTCCGGCCAGGAGATCTACCACGCGTTCAACATCGCGGTCCATTGAAACCCGCCCCGCACGCCAATGCTGCCGGAGAACAAGACATGACCCTCGACGAAGCGATCGCCCGCCTACGAGAGCTCAACGAAACCGTCCCGGTTCCACAGCGCCTCCCGACGGAGGCCGAAGTAGCCGCCGCCGAGCGCGAGCTGGGATACCCGTTCCATCCCGACTTCCGCAAATACCTTCTCCAGGCCAGTGACGTCGTATACGACGCGAAGGAACCGGTGACGATAACCGACCCCGAGTCCCACACGCACCTCCAGACGGTCTGCCAAGACGCCTGGGAACAAATGGAAGTCCCGAAAAAGCTCCTCCCCATCTGCGAAGACAACGGCGACTACTACTGCATGAACAAAAAGGGCGAGATCGTCTTCTGGTCATCCGACGGCGCGACAGACGAAAAGTGGCCGCGCCTCGCCGCGTGGATTGAGGAGGTGTGGATCGGGGAAGGGGAGGGGGAGGATGACGAGTGATGAGTGATGAGTGAACCGTGACGGGGTTTATCCCTCACGGTTCACTCATCACTCGTCATTCGCAGCGAGCGCCGCATCGCCCCGGACAAGGGATTCGTCATGCCCGAAATCTACATCAGCACCGACGTCGAAACCGACGGCCCCATCCCCGGCGTCAACTCCATGCTGAGCTTCGCCTCCGCCGCGTTCCGCGCCGACAAGACACAGGTCGGCACGTTTTCCGCAAATCTCCACACGCTCGAAGGCGCGTCCGCGGACCCGAAGACTGCCGCGTGGTGGAAGACGCAGCCGGAGGCGTGGGCCGCCTGCCGCACGGATTTACAGCAGCCGCAGGACGCCATGCGCCGCTACGTCGAATGGATCGCCGGCCTCGGCGGCAAGCCCGTCTTCGTCGGCTACCCCGTCGCGTTCGACTTCCTGTTCGTCTACTGGTACCTCATCCGCTTCACCGGCGCCAGCCCCTTCTCCCATTCGGCCCTGGACATCAAAACCTACGCCATGGCCATGCTCGGCACCGAGTACCGCGAATCCACCAAACGCAACATGCCGCGGAGATGGTTCGACGATACCCCGCACACGCACGTCGCGCTGGACGATGCGATCGGGCAGGGGTTGTTGTTTTGCAATATGCTCGCGGAGAATCTGGCGCGAATTGGGGCTAAGCAGAAATAGCCGTTCGCAGGGATTGCGGGGTAGCGAACCTCCCAAGTTGCGGGCCGGCGAAGCTGGCGCGCACGTCGAACGTCAACGCTTTCCGAAACCGCGCAGGCACCCCATGTTTACAGGCTCGTGGGGGACGTGGAATTGCCTTTGGACGCCGAATCCAATTAAGAATGAAACATTTTGCGAAGGTGTTCGTAGGAGGATGGGCGGGCCGTGGCGATCCAAGTTGTGCGGGATGCATCGCTACTGTGGCGTAAAATTGTTGCAAACCGCTTCGGGTCGGAGTATGTTAAGATTAGTAAGGGTTCGGGAGCTGGTGCCCACGTCTTGATGCAGATCGAAACAGCGGCTCGGGAGAGATCGATGCCTCCGCGCGAGTATTTACATGCAGTGGCCGGCGGGCTGATTATGGCCTTCTTCTGGTCGGCGTTCGTACTCGTCCTGACGGGGCAGTATCGCGATATTCTTCCTGAGCCGGCACGCCCCGAATACAGCGAAATGGACACCTACTGGGGGGACGCGACCGCCACGAAACTCGCCCTCAGCAGGCCGACGCTCGCAAAGCCGATTGCCGCCCTGTCGCCTGACACGGTCGCCCAGGCGGGGGTTTCTGGACGGCCTCGCATCGGGCCGAGTCTTTCCATTTTCGGCACGAGCGGCCGCCCGTCAGCCGGCGCTGATGACTACTTCAGCCGCAAACCCACCAAGCCGCAGTAAGCCCCCTTTTAAAATGTGACCGTGAGCAGCCGCGCAAAGGGAATCCTGCTCGGCGTGCGCGCCGGCGGCCCTTCAACGTCCGACCCGGCTATTCGTAATACGCAATGTAAGCGCCCGGCAATCGCGCTGATTTCCGCGTGCCTACAATCGTCGCCCGATTTACGAATTTATCCCGGAGGAATCACATGTCAGTTCGCAAGATGCTTGTTATGGCCGGCGCGGTTGCGCTGGCAGGTGTGGTGTTGGCGGGGCCGCCGGCGCCGGTCAACGTGGTGAAGGAACCGACCAAGGAGCCCGCCGTGGCGCAGAACGACAAGCC
>JAQGHH010000311.1 GCA_028288945.1 Phycisphaerales bacterium | reverse complement strand
CGCCTCGAACGCGCCAGCCCCCGGTTGCTGGCCTCGCTTTGCTCCCGTGATGTCGCGCTCGGGGGCGTGAACGCCTTCGAATGCTTCCGCGCCCCAGCCGGAGGTCACGGCGCGATCCGCCGCCCAGATGAGGGGATTGGCCGGCCGATAGTCGCCCGCCGCGGCATCGCGGTAGGCCACGGGCAGACGCACCGAGTGCGAGTCCATCCCGCTGAGGTATTGCCAATCGGTCATCTCCTCGCGGCCGATCTGGCCGGCGGCGCTGCCGGTGATGAGCGTGAAATAGAGGTTGTGATCGAGCCGGACTTCATTCGTATCGGCCACGAACACGCCCATCGAGCTTTCGGTGATGCAGTTGTTGAAGGCGATCGCATGATGGCCCGAGGGGAAGCTGATCCCGAGGCTCCCGTTGCCCGCCAGCGTGCAATTGACGACCACGTTGTCCGCGCCGCCGCCCAGGATGATGCCGTAGCGGTTGCCGGCGATGATCGCGTTCTCGATCCTGCCGGCCTTCACATTATCGAAGCTGATCCCATTGATGCTGTCGGCGACGAGCACGCGGCTGACGGTCAGGCCTTGGGCATTGGTAACGAGCAAGTCCGCCCGGCGTGCGCCGCGGATCGCCAGGTCCGACACGCCGGCGTTGCTGCCGCCGTCAATGGAGATGCCCGCGTCCGCGCCGGTCGCGTCGATGACGGTCTTGTCGAAGCCCGCGCCCTTGAGGCTCACGCCCGGCGGCAGCGTCGCGCCACCGAGAAACGTGCCCGCCGGGAGCACGACCGTTTCGCCGGGCTTTGCCTTCGCCAAACGGTCGGCGAGATTTTCGGCGGCCCTGGCGGAGATCGAAAGGAGCGGCACGCAGGCCGCAACCGACAACGCCCACGTCTTTACTCCGAACATCTTCGACTGCATCGGGATCCTTTCGGTGACAAGCTTGAGCGGCCCGGCGGCCTCACGCGGTATGAATGTCTTCAAGAGCAGTAGCCGGGACGGCGGCGGACGTTGTGGAGAGCGCAGGAAGCCGCCGGCGGTTTACCGCGGCGTGGGCGGCCCGCCCGTGTCATAGCAGCAGGTTGCCCTCGGCCGGAACACGCGAGCGTTCGGATAGACGCAGAGTGCGATCAGATCGCGCGCCAGTCGAAGGGGATTTCTGCCTGCCGCAGCCAGCTTTCCAGCAGTGCGAGGCGCTGGAGGAACAGGACCGCGCCGTCCACGTCGCGACGGCCCAGAAGTGCGCCGGTCAGGCGCGACAGGGCCTTCTTGCGGCTGAGAATCGGCAGGAAATCGCGACGGGGGAGATTGGCCAGCATCGCCGCGGCCCATTGCTTGGTGCAGCGGCTGGGCTGGGGCTCGACCGGCGGGGGGACGACGCCGCGTTCGGAGTGGGGGATGTCCGCGAGGCAGGGCAGGTGGCGTTGGAACAGCAGCTCGGAGGTTTCCCACGTGAAGCAATCGTAGTGGTTGGCGAAGCGCTGGTTGATGAGCGCCCATACGTAGAAGGGGTTGATGGGCTCCGTGACGTCCAGGTGTTGAAGGAAATTGTTCGACGTGTAGTAGCGCTGCCTGGCATAGAAGCCGGTGTAAAGGAACGGCTTGCCGAGCTCGCGGCCGCGATCGATGAGGACCCGCATCGCCTCCCGCGCCCGCGCCTCGACGCGGCGCTCGAACCCCGGTTCCAGCAAATCGAAGCGGTGACCCGGCAGACACCGGCGCTTCGTCATGTAAGGCACGAGCGCCTCGTAAGGTTGCAGCTCGACATTCGAGTCGGAGGGCGTGCCGGTCCCGCGCGTGACGATGTCGCCGAAAAATCCGTTGATCAGCGGCACGCCGGGGTTCTGCTGTGCGACCACGTGCGTCACCTGCTTGGTGATGGGCAGGCCGTCGGGCAGCGGATGAAACGGCTCGTCGAACATGTTCCACCGCGAGCCGTCGGTGGGAATGACGTGCAGCGGCAGTCCCACCCGCCCGGCGATGCGCGAGACCAACCCGACCTCGTGGGCGGTGTCCTGCACGAGGAATGCCCGGGTCTTCATGCCCTTCTTTTTCGCGGCGAGTGCCGCAAGAATTCGACTGTCGTATCCGCCGCTGAGTGCGAGCGAGGCGGTCTCCAGGCCGTCGGTGAATTGGTCGAACGCCTGGGAGACCTGTTCGAAAAGGGTGTCGACGATCTGCTCGCGCGGCGGGCGGGCCTCGCCGGGGGTGAGTTGCGCGTACGTCTCTTCGGTGAATCCGTCACCGGCGGCGGTGGTCACCGTCCCGGCGGTGAGCCGACGGTAGTCTTGCAGGAGCGAGCCGTCCGTGAGGTTGTAGCCGTAGTAGAGCCACGCGCCGACGGCGTCGTAGTTCACGGCCTTCCCGGCAAGGCCCGCCTGCTGGATCGGCCAGACGCTGCTCCCGGCGACCCACCGGCCGCGGTGGCGGCCGAGGTACCAGGGCGCGATGCCCATCGCGTCGCCGATGAAATGCACCCGCCGTTCCCGGCGATCGTCGATGAGGAGCACGAAGGTGCCGATCAATTCCGTCAACTGCTTGGGGCGGCCTTCGCGGACTTGTTGCACGCACCATCGGATCAATTGATCGCCGCGATGGGCGGGGTGGGTGGGCCTTCCCCAGACGTACGCGCAATACCCGGACTGCGGGTCGTCCAAACTGGTGAGCTGGGCCTTGGGGCCGGCGACGACTTCCGCGCCGATCGCGGTCGCGTCGGCGGTGGAGAGGGTTACGCGATTGGTCCCCCTGAACGGGTTGCGAAAGGGCCCCGCATTCGCCTCGGGTTGCCAGGCGAACAAACAATTCTCAAGTCCGCGGTGCATGTTCTGATGACTCCCCGTCCACGAATGCCCCTTGCCCATTAAGTATCGGCCCGCGCGGTGTCGATCCAATACGGCCGGAATTGGGTTTCCGATTCGAAGCGTCCGATAGTATCGTGGGCCCTCGGGGCCGATCCGCTGCCTCTCATGACTGGACCACAATGCAATTTGCGAGAGTTTCTGCCGGGAGCCCGGGGGTGGGAATCATATGAGCGTGATGGATTGGATCGGCTTCGTCACCGGCGTTGTTTGCGTTTTCCTGATCGTTCGCGAGAAGGACATCAACTGGCCGATCGGCATCCTGAATTCCGTGGCGCTGCTGGCTGTCTTCTGGACGCAAAGGCTGTACGCCCAGGCTGGTTTGCAAGCCTTTTACGTCGTCGAATGCGCTTACGGCTGGCGAATGTGGACGCGGAGAGATCAGGCGACGGGCACGAAGCTCATCCGCATCGGTCGCACGAAAAATCAAACACTCGCCCTCCTGTCGATAATCCTGGCGGCGGGAATCCTTGGCTTGTATCCGGTCTTTAGAGCCACCGGCGACCCTGCGCCGTTCTGGGACAGCGTCATTGCCGTGATGTCGCTGGTCGCCGAGTACATGCTTTGCCTCAAGTTCTTCGAATCGTGGGGCGTCTATTTTGCCGCGGACTTGATCTCACTGGTGGTCCTTGCGCTACTTGGAATGTGGGTCACGTTCGGGACGTATCTGTGCTTCACGGCCCTTTGCATCATGGGAATAGTCGAATGGCGCAAGAGAATGCGAAGGAATTCCGAGCCGGCGTCGTCTTTGGCAAGTTCTACCCTCTGACGAAGGGCCATCAGTACCTGATCGAAACGGCCCTTTCACGATGCGACCGGCTCACCGTCTGCGTTTCGCACCGGCCTTCCGAAACGGTCCCCGTGAATGTGAGGCACGGCTGGATCGCCAAGCTATACCCGGCGGCGAACGTCGTGACTCTCGATAACACGCTGCCGTACTTCCCGGAAGAGTGCGCCACGCCCGACGAGTTCTATCGCATCTGGGAGCGCGTCGTCGTCGAAGCGTGCGGCTGCCGGCCGGACGCGGCGTTCACCAGTGAGCCTTCATACGACCCCTACGTGACCCGATACCTGCGGGCGCGCCATGTTGTCGTGGACGCCGACCGGAATGCCGTCCCGATCAGCGCGACGCGTGTGCGATCCAGTCCCCTTGATTATTGGGATTTTCTGGACCCGGTGGTCCGCAGTTATTTCGTCAAAACGGTCTGCGTCTACGGCCCGGAATCCACCGGAAAAACCACGCTCTGCGAACAGCTTGCGGCACACTATTCGACCGTCTGGCAGCCCGAGTTCGCGCGCGACTTTCTCGGCGAGCGCCATTGCGCATACGAAGACATGGAACCCATTGCCGAGGGGCACCTGCGTGAACGCGATCGGTTTAAGAGGAAAGCAAACAGAGTCCTGTTCGTGGACACGGACGCGCTGATCACCCGCGCCTTCAGCCAGCACTACTACGGGCGCTGTCCGCAACGTGTCGAAGAGATCATCCACTTGCCCGAGAGCCAGAACGACTTCTATCTGTTCACGTCCATTGACGTGCCGTGGGTGGCGGATACCAGTCGTGATCTCGGTACGCCGGAGCTGCGCGCCTTGATGCAGCGGAACCTTCTGGACGCTCTGATCGGGCACGGCACGCCGCACGCGATGGTCACGGGAAGCAATTGGCGCAACCGATTCGATCAGGCGGTTGCGGCCGTGGATCGGTACATTTTCAAGAAGCCCAGCAGACGAACCGGTTCTCAATAACGCGCCGACCGGCGGAATCAATTTAGACGACCCATCTTCTCACCGGTGACCCGCCTGCGCTGAAAAAAACTCCACAAAAAATATGCCCGTCCGGTCGCCGCGGGGGCGCGATGCCTAGTATATTCCGTCTGCCGGAGCCTGCCTTCGGCGGACCATCGCCGTGCCTGCTCGCAAGCGACGCGGCGATCCGACCACTGGGCGCTATTTGTTATCTGCGCCCGGTTATTTGTGAAACCCCGAACAGGAATCCTGACGATGCTCAAGCCCGGTGACCCGGCGCCTGTGTTTTTCGCACCCGCCTCCAGCTCCCCACGCGGTTCGATCGATCTGGCCGCGGGGCACTACGTGGTGCTCTGCTTTTTCGGTTCGGCCGGAGACGCGGCCGGCCGCCGGGTGGTGGAGGAGATCGAGAAGAACCAGCCGCGACTCAAGCCACTCAACGCCATGTTCTGCGGCGTCAGCGTCGACCGTGAAGATCAGCGCACCGGGCGGGTCGCGCAGAAGTTTTCCGACATCATCTACTTCTGGGATTTCGAGCGCGTCCTCAGCAAGGCGTTTGGCGCATCGTCCCCGGACGGAACGCAGTATCTTCGGTATTCGGTGATCCTCGACCTCGCCCGGCGAACGCGGGCGGTCCTCCCCTTTGGCGACAACGTCGAAAACCACGTCGCGACACTCCTTCACGTTCTCGAGGGGCTTCCGCGCATCACGGCGATCGCGGATTTCGCGCCGGTGCTCACCATCCCCTTCGTGTTCGAACAGGATTTCTGCCGACACCTGATCGGCCTTTATGATCGCAACGGCGGCCAGGATTTGGGCACGTTATCCGAAGTGAACGGCCGAACCGTGCGGGTTCACGACCGCACGGTGAAAAGCAGGCTCGACTACACCATCCGCGACGCGGCGACCATCGCGGCGGTGCAGTCGCGACTCAAGCGGCGGGTGGCCCCGGTTCTCAAGCAGGCCTTCCAGTTCGACGCCACACGAATCGAGCGGCACATCGTCGCCCGATACGACGCCCAGGAGGGCGGCCACTTCAGCCCCCACCGCGACGACACGACCCGCGGATCGGCCCACCGCAGATTCGCCGTCACCATCAACCTCAACGCCGACGAATACGA
>JAQGHH010000310.1 GCA_028288945.1 Phycisphaerales bacterium | reverse complement strand
TTGTCGCCGGCGATGAAGGGGGACGCGAGTTTCACGATGCCGACGCCCGGCGTGAGCAGCGGGGAATGGGCGGTGATCGTAAGCACGGTCTGCTTGAACGGCGCGGACGTGGCGACGGCGAACTTGGAATCGCCCGAGTAGACGGCGGTGATGAGGTGAATGCCCAACGAAAGCTGACCCGCGGGAAGGCTGGCCTTTCCCGCGGCGAGAACCGCCGAGCCCAGTTGCTTTGTGCCGTCGAAGAACGTGACGCTGCCCGTGGGCGTGGAAGACCCCGCCGGGCCGGTGACGAGGGCGGAAAGCTGCACGGAATCGCCGAAGGTCACCGGGTTGGCGACGGATGTGACCACGGCCTTGGCCGCGAGGCGGCCGGCGGTGGTGTTGAACAGCACGCTGGTGGACGAGCCGGCGAGCGAGCCCGTGGGCGGCATCGCAAAGTTCGGGTTGACGGTGGCGTTGATGGAAATCAGATCCGGGCGCCCGTCCCTGTTGACGTCGCCGCTGAAAAGCGCGATGGGCGATGCGCCGATGTTGACGAACGTGGGCGTGGCGAAAGTTCCGTCGCCATTATTCACCGCGACGCCCAGGCGCTGCGCCTCGGCGCCGCTAACCCCGGTGCCGGCGACGAGGTCGGGGAAGCCGTCGTTGTTGACGTCGAACGTGGCAAGTGTGGTGAGCGCGCCCGCGTCGCCAAAGTTGAACGCGTGAGGGGAGCTGAAGGTTCCGTTGCCGTTGCCAGTCATCAGCATCACCTGATTGCCGCTGGGGCTGGGGAGCAGTCCGGCGACGTCGAGCTTTCCGTCGCCATTGAAATCACCCACGGTCACCGAGGGCGTGTCGGCGAAGGCGGTGATGGGGAGCGGGAGGGGCGATCGGAAAAAGCCGTTGTTGTTGCCGAGCTGCACGCCCAGCGGGGAGACGACGTCGAGGATTCCGTCGCCGTTAAAATCGCCGGTGGCGAATTGGGCGAAGAAGGGATTCACGCCGCCGAGGGTTCCGCTGGCGGTGAGGAACGGTGACTGGAAAACGCCGTTGCCGGCGTTCAGGAAGACGGCGACGCCGATGTCGTGCAGGCGGTTGAGCGAAGTGCCGGGGGTGAACGTGACGGCGGCGAGATCGATGCGGCCGTCGCCATTAAAGTCTCCGGTGAAGAGTGAGACGGTGTTGGCGGGGAATGCTTGGCTGACGAATGGCGCGGAGAAGCTGCCGTCGCCCAGTCCGACCCGCAGGCCCGAAGGCGTGGCGAGATCGAGTCGTCCGTCGCCGGTGAAGTCGGCGAGGGTGAGGAGGCCGCCGCGGGTTTGCAGGAGCGGGCCGGGCGCGAACGCGCCGGTGTTGGTGCCGAGGTAGACGGCGCTGGTGCCGTCGCTGCGGCCGGCGATGAAATCGGTGATGCCGTCGCCATTGAGATCCCCCGCGACGACGCTGACGGACGGGTGGGCCGCGAGGAAGTCGGAGCTGATGGCGGCGGCGAAGGTCGCGGAAGAAAGGAGCAGGCGACGCTCCAGTAACTCGGCGGCGCCTTGGAGGACCGACGCCGATGCGGCGCGAAGGTTTGTTCGCGTCGTGGCATGGTCGTGGGCCTGCTTGGGGCGGTTGGTGTTTTTCTCGCCCTGTTTTGTGCTAGGACGCATGAATCTCCTGTTGGCATTGGGTCCAAGATCGGGCGCACCTTCTGCGCAGCCGCGACGGCAAGCGGTATTAAGAATCATTATCGGCTGTTGTGGGGCGTAATGGCGAGTCGGGGTTGGGAGGATGGTCGTGCGGGTGGGGCACAAAGACCACGGAGGCCACAAAGAGCACGGAGAAATGCGGGGCAAGTTGGAGGGGAAGCGGATCGTTGAGCGGGCGGAATTGCATCGTCCACAGCCCCGGAGGGGCGAAAGACCTTAGCCCATGTCGCAAGCCATGGGAGAGTTGCGGAAGCAATGAACCAGCCCCGGAGGGGCATAAGAAGCGCCGGATTCTCAAGCGGCTCGTGGCAATTAGAGCGTATTCAGAGTCGCATGCTTCTTACGCCCCTCCGGGGCTGATTCGTTGCTTCCACCGTTTTCCCACGGCTCGCTCCGTGGGCTAAGGTCTTTCGCCCCTCCGGGGCTGGAGAGAGGAAATTTTTGATGGGCTGAATCACCATTCACTCTATCGGCGCCAGCCGCTTTCTCTGTGGTCTTTGTGGCCTCTGTGCTCTTTGTGCTCGGCCACGGATACTTGCCGCGATTGGGCGCGCCGGTACATTGGTCCAGGCGGACACTTGTGCAACACCCGTTCACCTCTCTGGATACCGAATCATATGACCACTCCACTCAATCGACGGGACGTCTTGAAACTCGGCGGCGGCGTGCTGGCGATGGCCGCCTTGGGGCGGTCGGCGGGCGGCGCGGAGGGTGATGCGAAGCCTGATGCGCCTAAGTCCGATGCGCCTCGCCCGAAGCGCGCGCTCAAGAAGGCGGTCATGTGGGACATGATCGGCGCGGGCAAAACCGTTTTGGAAAAGTTCGAGGCGCTCAAGGAAGCCGGGTTCGACGGCGTCGAGATGAACAGCCCGAGCAACATCCCTGTGGACGAAGTAAAAGCCGCGTGCGCGACGACGGGTATGCTGGTCGAAGGCGTCGTAGACAGCGTTCATTGGCAGCAGACGCTTTCCCACAACAGCCCCGAAATGCGGGCGGCGGGGCTCAAGGGCCTCGAGACGGCGTTGCGCGATTGCAAGGCGATGGGCGGCACCAGCGTGCTGCTCGTCCCCGGCGTCGTCGACAAGAGCGTCTCCTACGACGACTGCTGGAAGCGTTCGCAGGAACAAATCCGAAAAGCCGTTCCGCTCGCCCGCGAGCTGGGCGTGAAGATCGCGATCGAAAACGTGTGGAACCACTTCATCATGAGCCCGCTCGAGGCGGCAAGGTACGTCGACGAATTCGAAGCGCCCGACGTCGTGGGATGGCACTTTGATATCGGCAACGTCATTGTCTACGGCTGGCCCGCCCAGTGGGTGCGCATCCTCGGCAAGCGGATCGTGAAGCTGCATATCAAGGAGTTCAGCCGGGCGAAGGCGAACAACGAAGGGCTGTGGAAGGGATTCAATGTCGAGCTGACCGACGGGGAAGACAACGACTGGCCCGCCGTCGTGAAGGCGCTCGACGACATCGGCTACAACACTTGGGCGTGTGCCGAAGTCGGCGGCGGAGACCTGAAGCGGCTGAAATTCGTGAACGAACGGATGAATAGGATTCTTGCGATGTGAAGCGCGGAATGAAGAAGCCAGAGGGTGTAGGCGGTCGGGAGTAGGCAGAGGGAGCACGTTCCATCACGCCGGGTACGAGCGACAGCGAGGCCCCGGATTCTTCGCGCCGCTCGCCAATCGATCCGGGGCCTCGCTGTCGCTCGTCCCCGGCGTGATTGGCACGCCTCGGGGCCCGCAATATTCCTGGATCACCTTCTGGGTCCCCGATTCTGCGGTCCCATGGCGAAGACATTCAGCACCTGCGGGCGCTGGATCAGCAGGTATCCCAGCACGGCCCCGCCCAGGTGTGCGGCTTCGCCGCCGGCGTTGCGGCCGTTGAAAAATACGGTGGCCACTGCGATCCCCACCATGACCCATGCAAGCGTTCGCAGTTGCATCGGGATCGGGGGAAACAGCAGCATCACTCGCGCGTCGGGCGCGACGCGCGTGGCCGCGGCGATCAGGATGCCGAAGATCCCGGCGGATGCTCCCACCAGGGGGGTGTCCGGGTTTCCAATCAGCAGGTGCAGCATCAGGAGCAGGAGGTACATGGCGGCCCCCGCCATCCCGCACAGAAGATAGAACGCGAGGTATCGCCTGCTGCCCAAATAACTCTCGACCATTGGGCCGAAGAAGTAGAGGGCGATCATATTGAAGATGAGATGATTGGGGCTCTGGTGAAGGAATTGAAATGTGATGAACCGCCAGACCTGCAAATGGTCGATCGCGGCAAAGGCGGAGAAATACCCGAAGTTGCCGACACGTGGGTCCATCAACTCCAGGAGGAAAACTGCCACGTTGATCACGATCAGCCAAATCGTGACGGACCACCCCTGAAACCCTCCAAACGCCCTTCCGCCAACTGGAGCCCGGTTGTAGTCGCGATCATCAATTCCCATGGCCAATGGTACGAACCGCGCAGGCGCGGAACAACTAACGATCGGA
>JAQGHH010000304.1 GCA_028288945.1 Phycisphaerales bacterium | reverse complement strand
CGGCTGTGGTGCAGATACCCCATCGCATCCACTTCGGGATAGCGGACGCGGATCGTGATCGTTTGTTCCATGGTGCTCCGGTCAAAACAACTCTGCCATCATACTCTGCCGGGGGCGGGAGATGGACTTGAGCGGACATCGACGCCGCCTTGCAGTATTCCTCCGGCCTTGTAGACTATTGGACTTGTCAGTCTCCCGCACGGTGGCCGGTGGAATCGGAAACTAACTGGAGGCACGAGATGTGTTGTAAGAATTGCGCCAGGTTTGAGAAAGGACTAATCGCATGATTCGGGTGAAGTCGCGCGGCAACGAGACCGCCGAGCAAATGATCCGGCGGTTTAAGAAGGCGTGCGAAAAAGAGGGTCTTACCAAGGACATCAAGCGCGTCGCCTATTACGAAAAGCCCAGCGAAAAGCGTCGCCGACGCATTCGCAGCAAGCCGCGGATCAATAAGCCGATCCGCTGAGTGGGGCCGGGCCCGCGCGAAAAGACTTCACCCCGGCGACGCCGACTCGGCGGTGCGCCGGCAGCGAAATACATTTTTCGCCGGCGGCCTCATCTTTTGTTATAATCGATGGTCAGACTTGCCGGGGCGCTTTTCGCGTCCCGCGGGTCCTCACACAACCGCCTATGACCCTCACCGTTGACACCGAGGCCGTCCGGATCGAGCACCTCTCGAAAGTCTACAAGGATTTCTGGGGCCGCGACAAAGTCCGCGCCCTCGACGACCTGAGCCTGACGATTCATCGCGGCGAAGTCTTCGGCCTGCTCGGGCCCAACGGCTCAGGCAAGAGCACGACCATCAAGCTGCTGCTGGGCCTGATCTTCCCCACCGCCGGCTCGGCCAGCATCCTCGGCCACCCCGCCGGCAGCACCGTCATCAACGAGCGCATAGGCTTTCTCCCCGAAGAATCTTACCTCTACCGCTTTCTCACGGGAGAAGAGACGCTGCACTTCTACGGCAAGCTGTTCAAGATCCCCCGCAAGGAGCTCAACCGCCGGGTGCCGTTGCTGCTGGACACGGTCGGGCTGAACACGAAGGACCGCAAACGCAAGCTGCGCGAGTATTCGAAGGGGATGGCCCGGCGGATCGGGCTTGCCCAGGCGCTGATCAATAATCCGGACCTCATCCTTCTCGACGAGCCGACAACCGGCCTCGACCCCATCGGCACGCGCGAGATGAAAGACCTCATTCTCTCGCTCAAACAGCAGGGCAAGACGGTCCTGCTGTGCAGCCACCTTCTGGCCGACGTGCAGGACGTGTGCGAGCGCATCACGATCCTCTTCCGCGGGAAGATGCAGACGCTCGGCCAGGTGCGCGACCTGCTCGAAGTGAAGGACATCACTCAAATCCAGACCAAGGGCATGACGCCGGCCCAGGTCGATGAGATGCGGCAGTTCCTCGCGAAAATGGGCGTCAGCGACACGGTCGTCACCCACCCGACCACGACGCTCGAAGACTTGTTCATGCGGATCGTCCGGGAGCGCACCGTGAACGGCCCCGCGACTCCGGTCGGCGCGACGCCGGGGAACGGTCATGCCGGAAACGGCAAACCCGGCGCGCCGTAACGCGACGAAGGCTTGGCGAGGAATGCTCGGGCCGTATGGGCATTGCCCGGAGGAGTTGTGGTTTCAACGCTTGCCCTGAATCTTTCCGGCTCACTTTCTCTGCACACCCCGCTGGCGCTTGCCGGGGCGTCCAGCCCCTATCTGCCCTGGATCGTCGCATCCATCCTGATTGTCGGCGGGCTGGTCGCCTTTGGTTTCGACGACGTCATCCGCCTGCACTGGCGGCGGATATGGGCCATATCCAGCATCTGCCAGACCGAATCCCTCCGCCGACGTGTGCTCTGGGTCACACCGTTGGCGGTCATCGGGGTGATGGTCGTCGCGCAGCTTAGCCGGCCGGGCGACCCTCAGGACGCGATCCGCCAGACCACCAAGTTTTGTCTGTTCGCCAGCGCGATGCTCGTGACAGTGACGGCGGTGATCCTCGCCTGCACCAACCTGCCGCGGGAAATCGAAAACCGCGTCATCTTTACGATCGTCACCAAGCCGACCACGCGCCTGGAGATCGTCATTGGGAAAGTGCTGGGGTTCGCCCGCGTGTCGGGGCTGATCATTCTGATCATGGGCGTGTTCACGCTGGCGTACCTGGAGCTGCGCACGCGGTACATGGTGGCGCAGCTTCGCACGCAGCTCGCCGCGGAGCCGGCGGATTCGCCGTTGCGGCCCATGCTCCAGCACTACGTGACGGCCGGGCTTCTGGGCACGCGCAGCATCGAATGGCCGGTGGACGTGCAGGTCTTCGCCCGCCCACCGCAGGGCCCGACGCGGTGGATGGCCGGCGGCCAGGGGCAGTATTTCATCGTCCCCTTCGAACTCAGCCCGGCCGACAAGGAACTGCTCACCCAGGCGGCGCAAAAGGGCAAAGTCTTCATCACCACCACTCTGTTCGTCGAGCAGCACGCGCCCGATGAGGAAGAGAGCAAGGCGATCAAGGACATGGGGCTGTTGAAGCCCAAGTCGAGTCGCGTGCTCGGCCCCGCGCTCCCGACGACCGCGCCCGCCGGCCCGCAGATCCCCCCGCCGGAGGTCGCGATCCGCCTGCTCGACGAGTCCCACCGCGCATTCTCCGGTTCGGCCGACATGGGCGTCGGCCAGATCGTGGACATGGAAGCGCCCAAGGACCCCGCCGCCGAATCGAGCGGGCACCTCGAGCTGTCGCCGGAGCTGGTCGCCCGGCTCGTCGGCGCCGGCAGGTTTTACACCCAGGTGAACGCCCGCACCCCGGCGACGGAGTACGGCGCGAGCGAGCACCCCGTTGCGTTGTACGTGCCGGGTGCGCCGCTGATCTTCCCGCCCACCGACCCGTCCAACCCCTCGCACAATGCCGCCCCGGTCTTTTACAGTTTCCCGGGCCGCGGCGGCATGCGGCTGACGGGCCACGCCGACGGCAAGGGCGCCGTCGCCGCCTACCGTTTCCGCAACGTCGCGGTGGACACCGGAGGCCGCGACACGGTTTCTTTACAGATGAACCTTACGATCGACCGTTCCGGCGATTTCGACGCCAGGACCGGGAGCCTGTCGGAAGCCGTCGTCGAAGTGATCAACCGCACGACCGGGGAGAGCTCGGGCCCGCTCCGCTTCAGTCCCGAAACCAGCCGCGTCTCCCCGCTCGACGTTCCCGTGAAATTTGTGGCCGGCGGCAACTTCGACGTGCTGCTCCGCGGCTTGACGCCCGGCCAGTGGCTGGGCGTGCAGAACGAATCCGTCTCGCTCGTCACCGCCGACCGCAGCTTCGTCTTCAACCTCGCCAAGAGCCTGTTCATCCTCTGGCTGCTGTCGCTGCTGGTGGTTATCATCGCGGTCTTCTGCAGCACGTTCCTTTCCTGGCCGATCGCGGTCGTCCTGACGCTCCTGATCCTGCTGGGTCATTGGGGCGTCGACCAGTTGGGCGACGCGCTCAAGCCGGGCGGCGGGCGCAACACGGCCCTGGAGTTCCAGTTCCAGGACGTCTCGCAGACGATCATCGTCAGCAAGGGCTTCGACGGGCTGGCTTCGATGCTCCGCTTCATCTCCGCGTTTTTGCCCGACGTGACGCAGTTCCCGGTGATGGAGGACATCGAACGCGGCGTGAGCATCCCGCCGCAGAAGGTGGGCTCGTCGCTGGGCGCGGTGTTCTGTTACGGACTGCCATTGCTCGTTTTCAGCTACGTGATCCTTAGAAAGAAGGAGGTCGCGCCATGACGGTGACCTCGACCCAGGCCTCCGACTCTTCCACGGCGCTGGAGTATCGGTCCTCCGCCGGCGCTCCCGTTCCGCACCCGCCCCGGCGTCCGCGCGGGCGGCTGGGCACGGTCGCGGTGATGATCGTCTCGCTGTTATGCGCCGGGTGGCTCAAGCAGGCGGCCATGACCCGCCAGGCCGCGGCGGTAGCCGGGCCGGCCGGCGCGCCGCAGGCGCGCTCGACGCTGGGCAACATGAACAGCTTTGCCCTCGCCCTGCTTCTGGGCGGGCTGCGCGGGCCGCTGGTCATGTTCCTCTGGTCCACCAGCGAATCACAGAAGGCCGACAAGGACCTGGAAGACTTCGACACCAAGGTCGAATGGATCCGCCTTCTCCAGCCCGAATTCGATACAGTTCATATCTTCCAGATCTGGAACAAGGCCTACAACATCAGCGTGCTGATGGCCAGCCCCGCGAGCAAGTACGCCGTCGTCCTCGAAGCCCTCGAATACGCCCGCAGCGTGGACGAAGAGCGCCCGGGCAACATCAACATTCTCCACAGCGTCTCCAACGTCTACAGCGGCAAGCTGGGGGCCACCAACCTCCCCGAATGCCCCTTCTACATGCGCCAGTTCCGCGAAGAGTCGATGGAGCCGGAGCTGCGCAAGCAAGCTTATGCCGACGACGAAAAGGGCTTCCGCAAGATCGGTAAGAAGGGCCCGCTGCTCGGCGCCGACAACCGCCTGCTGCCCGCCCTGGTCACGCCCGTGCGAACGCGCCCGGCGGGGCTCGCCGCCGACAGCGAGTGGAACGACGGCTCAGCGCTGCAATACCTCAAGCCGTACGGGGAATTCCCGTACGGGGTCTCGGTCCTGGCGATGAGCTACAACTACGCCAAGCGCGCGGAAGTGGCGATGAACGTGGAGGGGCAAAAGCCGCTGCAAATCAGCCCGATGGTGATCGACAGCCGCCCCGCCCTGGAGTTAAAGGCGTGGGGCGAGGAAGAGGCCCGCCGGGCTCGTGCCTTCGAGGCCAGAGCTTTCGGCATCGCCGCGCCGGTATGGAGCGAGCAGGTGGACATGGCGTTGGCCCAGATCCCCGTCAATGCCAAGGTGGTGGATGCCGCGGCGTTGAAAGGGGCGGTCGCCACTTACGATGTGGCCATCCGTCTGGCGAAAGACGCCCGCCGGGAATATCTGCGGCATCTGGCCAACCCCGAATACGCCGGCCGCTACGCGACCTACCGCTCGCATCTGGACGACGTGACGGGAATGGAACTGGTGTGCACCGCCGACCGCGATTACCTCGCGGCTATGTCGGTCACGGACCCCGCGGGGCGGGCGAAACTCCTGCGCGGCGCGCAGGACAGCGGGGGCGTTGCCGCCGAATACGCCAGGGCAATGACGCGCTTCGAGCGTACCGTGCTTGAGTATTACACCGATGACTCGGTCCTGGCCGTGGCCTCGCCGCCGGGCTTCAACAACACCATCACCATTCAGAAGCTCCGCCTTGCGAACGTGGATGAGGTCTACCTCCGCGCCCGTGCCGCGACGGTGCAATTGGAGCATGACACTTATTCCGACGAGCACGCCGAGTATGACCGCTCCATCGGCCGCTGCAAGTACCGGATCGATTTGATCCAAGCCGAGTTGAACCCCGGCCCCGCCACCCAGCCGCAAGGGGGGAAGTAGGCGGCGACGGCAGGGGTGCTGAGCGCTGAGTGCGAGCCTATACTGTTGGGGCTGCTTTCACTTTCAGTCCTTAGTCCTCAATCCTCAATCCCCTTCCGCCCACTCCGCCCCTCCCCCTCTCACTCGTTCGCGGCTATAATCGGCGACCGTTACGGTTCGAATTCTTTAGGAGGTGAATCATCGCCAGCACAACTACCGCCCCGGGCGCTGCGGCCGACGTCAGCCAGGCCCGTCAGTTCGCCATCGATTCCGCCCGGCTGCTCGCCGCGACGCGCTGCCATGACGTGGTGCTCCTCGACGTGGCAAACCTGTCCCCGGTGACCGACTACATGATCCTCGCCACCGGCACGAGCCCGCGGCAAATGAAAACCGCCTGCGACGAAGTCCAGGAATTGGGCGACCCCCGCGGCTTCCGCCCCCTCTCCCGCGCCGGCGACAACGGCAACTGGACCTGCATCGACCTCGTCGACGTCGTCGTCCACGTCTTCAGCCAGGAAGCCCGCTCCTACTACGACCTGGAAAACCTGTGGGGAGATGGGCGGCGGGTGGAGTGGAAAGAGAGTTCAAAGGTTTAAGGGTTCAAGGGGTCAAGGGTTGAAGAGCCCGTCGTTCGACCTATGAACTCTTGAACCTTTAAACCCTTAAACCTTCCCGACTTCACGCCGCCTCCGCCCCGTGGCACTTTTTGTACTTCTTGCCGCTGCCGCACGGGCATGGGTCGTTGCGGCCGACCTTGGGGGCATCCCGCACGATCGTCGCAACCTTCGCCGGCGCTTCGCCGCCGGACTCTTGTTGCTGAATCTGGGTGTCTTCGACGGTGTTGCCCTTTTCCACGCCCGCGGTCGCGGCCAGATTCTCGGCCACGCCGTAGCCTCCCGTGTCTTCGTGCACCGCCGCGGTTTCGCGGTACTGGCTTCTCGCCTGGGCCTGGCCGACCACGCGGGCGCGGAAGATCAGGTCGGTGACCTTGTCGCGGATTCCCGCCATCATCTGCTCGAAGAACTTGAACCCTTCCTTCTTGAAGATGATGCGCGGGTCCTTCTCCGCGAAGCTCGAAAGCCCCACGCCGCCGCGGAGCATGTCCATCGCGTACAGGTGGTCCTTCCACGCCTGGTCGAGGATCTGGATCAGCACGAACTGCTCGAGGTCGGTCAGCTCCTGGCGGAGAAGCTGCCGGGCCCGCACGAGCATCTTGTCGCGCGGGGTGCTGGCCGCCTCGCCTTCGGCCTCGGCTTCGAGCTCGGCCAGTGAAGCCTTCCGCCCCACCTCCGGCCGCACGAGCGGCGCGCCGAACCGCGCGGTGAACGCCTCCGAAAGTTTCTCCTCGTCCTCCGACCCCGCGGCCTTCACGACCTGATTGATCTCTTCGTCGAGCTTGCCGTCGGTCAGGAACTTCTCCTGGTACCCGATCAATTCGTCGCGCAGCCGGCGGACGGGCGTCGCGCGGATCTGCTCCAGCGGCATGTCCACGCCGTACTTGGCCCGAATCCACGAGCGGACGTAATCCGCCGCGTACGGGTTGTCGCCCGCCTGCCCGTCGCCGAACGCGAACGTCAGCATGTGGTCGATCGGGTATTCGATCTCCCGCCGGGCGTACGACTCGCGGGCCCGGCTCTCGATCAGCTCGATGATCTCCTCGGCCGGCCGGCGGTCACCTTCGCGCCCGCCCGTCAGCACCATCTCGTCGGGCTTCACCTCGACGTTGAACTTCTCCTTCGCCCACGCCGCCAGTTCCTTCTCCGCGTAGAGCGGCTCAAGGTACTTCTGCAGCGCGTTCACGTCCCGCTTCTCGATCTGCTCGACCGCGGCATCCCGCAGCCTGTCCGTCACCTCGCCCGGCGTCATCTTCCGGATCTGGTTCTGCGCGAGGTTCACATGGAAACGGCTCATCGCCCAGCTCGAAAGCCCGCGCGTGTCCCACGTGTCCGTGCTGTCGCCGTCGCCCTCGCCCATGAACTCTTCGAGCGTCGAGCTGATCGTCGTCTCCGCCTCGGCCCGGGCCTGGTCCTTGATGTACATCTCCAGCTCTTCGATGTGCCGGCGGCCCCGGAGGTCTTCGGGGTCGATGTTCACCTCGAAGTTCGTCCGCGCCCACTCGCTCACGGTCGCCGCGACGTAATCCTTGCCGATGTATTTATCGACCGCGTCTTCGATGCTGTCGCCGATCATCCGCCAGATGACCTGATCGACGCTGCGCCCCTCGAGCACCTGCTGGCGCATGCCGTAGAAGGTGGTGCGCTGGTAGTCCATCACCTCGTCGTAGTCGAGCAGGTTTTTGCGGGCGAGGAAGTTCCGCTCCTCGACCTTCTTCTGGGCGCGGAGGATGCCCTTGCTGATGCGCTTGTCCTCGATCGCCATCCCCTCTTCCATGCCCAGCCAGCCCAGGACCTTAATGGTCCAGTCGCCGGCGAACATGCGCATCAGTTCGTCTTCCAGCGAGACGTAGAAGCGGCTGGAGCCCGGGTCGCCCTGGCGGCCGCCGCGGCCGCGGAGCTGGTTGTCGATGCGCCGGGCGGTGTGGCGCTCGGTGCCGATCACGTGCAACCCGCCGGACTGGTGTGACGCGGGCGCGAGCTTGATGTCCGTCCCGCGGCCGGCCATGTTCGTGGCGATCGTCACGTTGCCCACGGTCTCCCCGTGCGCGTTCTTGTGCTGCTGCCCGGCTTTCACCACGATATGCGCCTCGCGCTCGTGCTGCTTGGCGTTAAGCACTTCATGCTCGACGCCGTACTTGCGCGTGAGCATCTTGGAGACCATTTCGCTCTTCTCGACGCTGGTGGTGCCGACGAGGATCGGCCGGCCGGTGTCGCTGACCTCCTTGATTTCGTCGATGATGGCGGCCCACTTCTCGGCTTCCTTGCGGTAGACGCGGTCTTCGTTGTCCATGCGGACCACGGGGCGGTTGGTCGGGATCGTCACGACTTCCAGCCGATAAATCTTGCTGAACTCCTCGGCTTCGGTCTGTGCCGTTCCGGTCATGCCGGATAAGGCCTTATAGAGCTTGAAGAAATTCTGGAGCGTGATGGTGGCGAGCGTCTGCGTTTCGTTCTTGATCGTGACGCGTTCCTTGGCCTCGACCGCCTGGTGCAGTCCATCGCTCCATTGGCGGCCGGTCATCTTGCGGCCGGTGTACTCATCGACGATCACGACTTCCATGTCGTTGGAACGCTCGCCGCGTTCGACGACGTAGTCCTTGTCGCGCTCGTAGACGACGTGGGCGCGCATCGCCTGCTCCATCAGGTGCGGCCAATCCATGTTGGCCCCCACGTAAAAGCTGCCGACCCCGGCGTACTCCTGCGCCTTGGCGATCCCCTCGTGCGTGAGGTGGACGCTCTTGCGGTCCCACTCCACCTCGAAGTATTGCGTGAGCCCTTCCTTCTTCTTCTCCCCTTCCTCAAGCTGTTTCTCGGCGGCCTCGCCGCGCTTGCGGGCGGCTTCCTTCTCTTCCTTGGTCTTTGCCTTTTCCACGTCGCCCTCGGACGCTTTGAGCGCCCGCTTGGCGGCATCGACGATCTTATCCGCCTCGTCCCACGGCTTGTTGAGTGCGATCACCTTCCGCGCCACCTCGTCCGCCGCCTTGTACTTGGGCGCATCATCCCGGGCGAAGCCGCTGATGATCAGCGGCGTACGCGCCTCGTCGATCAGGATCGAGTCCACCTCGTCCACGATCGCGAAATCCAGCGGACCCTGCACCTGCAAGTCCGCCCGCTCCTTCATGTTGTCGCGCAAATAGTCGAAGCCGAACTCGCTGTTGGTGCCGTAGGTGATATCGCACTGGTATTGCGCCCGGCGGGTGTCGCCGCCCGGCTCCATGTCCTGCTGGATGAACCCGACCGACAACCCCAGCGCCTCGAACGCTTGACGCACCCACATCGCATCCCGGCGGACGAGGTAATCGTTCACCGTCACCACGTGGCAATGGCTCCCCTCCAGCACGCGCATGAAGCACGCGAGCGGCGCGACGAACGTCTTGCCTTCGCCGGTGGCCATCTCGGCGATGCGCCCATCGTAGAGCACCATGCCGCCGATGAGCTGCACGTCAAAGCACCGCGCCCGGTAAGGCGGCCGCGACTCGGGATAGACCTTCCGCACCGCGTTGTAGAGCTCGGTGGGAATCGGGACTTTAAGGTAGTGTTCGCCCGAGGCGATCAGCCGCTGCTGCACGGCGTCGTACATCGCCCGCGCGTCGGCGTCGAGAACGGCCGGATCGAACTTCGCCTGAAACTCACCCTGTTCCGTGTTGAAGATCTGGCGGATGCCGATGTTCCGGTCCATCGCCTCGCGAATGATGGCGAACGCCTCGGGCAGGCCGTCTTCCTTGGTGATCTTCTTGTCCAGAAGCGCTTCGTGCAGCTCGAGCGTGCGGGCGCGGAGCTGGTCATCGGACATG
>JAQGHH010000272.1 GCA_028288945.1 Phycisphaerales bacterium | reverse complement strand
TCGATTTCCTTGTCAATATCAATGGGAAGCGCGTCCACGGGGGC
The DNA here is from genome assembly GCA_028288945.1 of Phycisphaerales bacterium. Lineage (GTDB taxonomy): Bacteria > Planctomycetota > Phycisphaerae > Tepidisphaerales > Tepidisphaeraceae > RYN-428. Next base: position 4,598 of record JAQGHH010000272.1, on the reverse strand, counting down.
GGATGTCCCGGCAAACGCCCCCAGCGCCTTGAGCAGCGCCATCGCGAACTTCCCATCTCCCTGTTCCGTCGCCTCGGCAACCTTCTCCGCCGCCCGCGGGGCGGCGGCGAGCAGCTGCCGGCGGACCAAGTCCATCGTCCCCACCCGGCAGGCTTCCAGCGCCGCCTGAAAATCCTCGTCGTCGCGCATCCACCGATGCACCGTCCGCCGATTCACGTTCGCCCGCGCCGCCGCACACGTCACCGACTTCCCTTCCGCCAACGCCGCAAAGGCGATCTGCTGCGTCCGACGCAGCTCCACCACCTGCGGCGGGTCATCGTCGTCCGGTGTCAAATCCTCCTCCAGCTCCTCCGGAAGCGAAAGACCCGTCGGCGAGTCGTCCTGAGCTTCCGGCCGCCGCGCGAGACTTGCGGCCCGGGCAACCACCGGCGGGCCGCCTTCCGCCGGGGGGTTAAGGGTTGCGGGGAGATTGGAATCGCCGCCTGAATCGGATAAATGGCTCATGGGGGCGAGCCTAGCAAATCGGCGGTGGGAGAATCTTGTTTTACTATTTGACTTGCGTCACGGGCTCCGCCCCAAAGCCCGGAGTTTTGCGCTTTGGTGCCTCCAGCAGAGGATCAAGCGTAAGAATTGGAAACTCCGCTCGCAGACCCGGCTTGAGCGGACCTTTCCCACTACTTCAGCGTCAAAGGGACAATGACCAAATCAATGCTTATCGTATCATTGCTCTGGCTGCTGGGCTTGGCGGGAGGATGTGATTCCACGCGGACAGTGACGGCGACAGTACCTCCGGCCATGCCCCCGCCCGCCTGGAATTCCCCGTTGTCGCCTGATGAGGTAAAGGAATGGTCGCCCCAGGAGGCTAAGGCGGTGCTGGTCGCATGGGCTGCTGTGATGAGGGAGTCCAAGCAGGCCGGCGGCCCAGTTCCGGACATCATGAAGTTCGTCGTTAAACCCGTCCCGACAGGTTGGGAGGTGCACGTTCAATACGTCGGTGGTTATGTGGACGGAAAGCCGATCCCGATGTCGGGCAACTTCGCCGTCGTGGAAATCGACCCAAATTGGAAGATCATTCGCATCGTCGGTGGGGCTTGAAAGCTTCGCGCTTTGCCCGCGCGATGAGCAGTAGCTGGCGACAATCGAATGCCGCAACCTGGCAAGTTTCTGATCGGCCGCGTGGCTGGAGAGACTAAGACCGAATAGCGCGGTCGCGATGGCAATGCTGCCCATCAACACAAGGATATTTCTCATGACCCGCATGATCCCTTGCGGGCCGATTGCAGAATGGTTCCTTGCGGGAGCTTTTCGGCGACCTCAAAGAATCATTCGGAGACAGACCGCCAAGGTGTGAATCGCGGCAATCACTCCGGCAGCCGCTATTATCGCCCTGCGACTCTTCGCGGCATAATGACCGAGGAGAAAGCCGTACAGCGGGAACTGTACGAGGGCCAGGAGGATGCCGGGTAGCGCAATCGTGCCGAGCATGACCGCGAACCACATCGTGTAGGGGAAGAGGAACCAAGCGTAATTGTAGCTGCCGTGCCCCGCGCCGCCCGAAGCGACAGCAAACCACAAAGCGACCGGCGTCACTGCGACGCCGGTGCAGCATCCGATAGCTCCGGTTCGCGGCGGCGATGTCTCCTGCATCATTGGCCGGGGCCGGCGGTATCTCGGATCAAGCATTGGGTAGTGGTCCAGTTTGAAATTTCTTTCCGGAAGTATGCTTGCACTGTGCGACTGCCTCACTAACCCACGCCGCGAACGGCAAACAACCGTGCGAAATAGGATGCGACGGCGAATTTGATGCACAGCGATGCGATCCACGCCAGGCTCTTCGGCACGGTGGGATTCTAGCAGAAAAATTCCGGAACTATCCCGTTGACAAAGCCAGCCCCTCCGGGCTGGGTGGTTGCATCCGGAAGCGGCGTATCGGGGACGTGCAGGCAGGGAAGTGAAACGGGGCGCAGCTAGTTCTTTCTAAACTAGCTGCGCCCCGTTTCACCGTTCCCTACCGTTTTTCGGAACGCAAGCGAGTTTGTATTTTGGTTCCGATGCAACAACCGCCACAGACCCATCCTTTTTTTGTCGAGGCACCCTGCTAGAATTTAAGTAGGAGTTGGCTTATGACCTATCGTGGAGTTGTCAGCAACGGAGTCATCGTCCTTGAGGGTGGGCAACCGGCCGAGGGTGCGATTGTGGAAGTTACGCCGGTCGACGAATCGGCCGCGCGCGCCCGAAACGTGGCCGATCATCCCGCGATCGGGATATGGAAGGACAGAACCGATCTTCCGGAAGAAGCGGTCGAAGCGTCCAAGGCCCTGCGTCAGCGGTTAATGCGGCGGGCGGATGAGTAGTGGAATCATCGACATATCATGGTTGCCGCGGAACTCATTGCCGGGGCCCGGGACAAACGCGAACAAGCTTTTATCGAATCCTTTCTAGCGTCGTTTCAGACGGTGTCTCCGAGCGACGCGCTTGGCGCACTCGACTTTTATCGTAGATTTCATCTTTCACATGGCGTGGATTGGCCGGATTGCCAGATCGCGGCTACGGCGATTCGGCTAGGGCTCGAGGTCTTTACGCAGAACGTGAAGCACTTCGCCGCGTTTCCCGGCCTGCGTGTCGTGCGCGCCTACTGAAGCTCAGATATGAAATTCGGCATCTGCAACGAAACCTGGCAAGGGTGGGAGTTCCCGGCGACGTGCGACGCGATTGCTGCCGCGGGCTATCAGGGGGTGGAGATTGCGCCGTTTACGTTGAACGAAGATCCCCGGCTGATCACCGAAGCAGCTGCGATCGAAGTGGGGAAGACCGCGCGGGCGGCGGGGCTGGAAGTGATCGGGCTGCACTGGCTGCTCGTCAAGCCGGCGGGGTTGCATCTGACGACCGCGGACGCCGCGGTGCGCAGGGAGACGGTCGCGTTTGCGCAGCATCTCGCCCGGCTTTGTGCGGCGATGGGCGGGACGGTCATGGTGTGGGGCAGCCCCAAGCAGCGGGGCATTTCCGATGGGGAGCGGTATGAGGATGGTTTCGCGCGGGCGGCGGAAGGCGTGCGGCAGGTATGCGAGGTCGCCGGGCCGTTGGGGGTGACGGTCGCGATGGAGCCGCTGACTTTGGCCGAGACGAATTTTTTGACCAGTGTGGAGGAGACGGCGCGGTTCATCAGGGCCGTCGGGCATCCGGCTTGCCGCCTGCATCTGGACGTGAAGGCCATGAGCGGCGAGAGCAAGCCGATCCCGCAGATCATCGCCGAGAACGCGGGGGCGCTCGCCCATTTCCACGCGAACGACCCGAACCTGCGCGGGCCGGGGTTCGGCGAGGTGGATTTCGTGCCGATCGCCAAGGCGCTGCGGGAGGCGAAGTATGAGGGGTATGTTTCGGTGGAAGTGTTCGACTACTCGCCGGACCCGCAGACGATCGCGCGGAAAAGCATCGAATACCTGCGGACTGTATTTGGATAAGCAGGTAAATTCGCTCGAAATGCCAAAGAAATACGACCACAGATTTCACAGATTAAAGACCGGCTCCGCATGGCTGTCTTTAATCTGTGAAATCTGTGGTCGTATGGTCTTCTCGTCCTCGCGGAAGGGCGTAGGTTCGGCTGTGCCGAACATCCTCTTGGGGTCATGTGGGGAGGACTCAGCGGAGCATGCGCGGAAAAAACGCGTACACCTCAAGGAAAGTAAGGAGTATCAAAGCGGCACTGGCAAATCGCCAGTAGACGGGGCCACGAACAAGCGGAACGGCGAGGCAAGCGAGGGCCAGGCCTGCGCACACGGATGCCATCCGCAGGACGCCTCGATAATCCTGGCCGACGAGTGTGATATTTGAAAGGAAGAACGAGGCGAGCAGCAAGAACAGCCCGGCCGCCAAAGAAATGGGGTTGATGAAACGGTGAATCAAAGGAAAACCCCCTGCCTCGCGGCAGGGGGCGATTGCCATCTGTTTAGGAATGCCCGGGAGCGCTTACTTCTTCTCCGCCTTCGCAGCGAGCGCCTTTTCAATCTCTTCGCTCACCTGCTTGGCGTCCGGCGGGGTTTGGCTGGCCCAGCGGGCGATCAGGTTGCCGTTGCGGTCTACCAAAAATTTCGTGAAGTTCCAGCCGATCTCCCCGGCGAAGTCGCCGGCGGTGGGCTTCTCCGTCAGGAACTTGTAGAGCGGCGTCTTCTCCTCCCCCACCACCGCGACCTTCGACATCATCGGGAAAGTCACGTCGTACTTGCTCGAGCAGAAGGTCTTGATCTCTTCGTTGGTCCCCGGCTCCTGGTGGCCGAAGTCGTTGGCCGGGAAGCCGATCACGACCAGCCCCTTGTCGGCGTACTTCTTGTAGAGCGCTTCGAGGCCCTTGTACTGCGGGGTGAAGCCGCACTTGCTGGCCACGTTCACGATCAGCACGACCTTCCCCTTGTACTGGTCGAGCTTCGTGTCCTTGCCGTCGATGTCCTTGACGGCAAAGTCGAGCGGACCGGCCGGCTTGTCGTTCTGCGCCACGGCGGGCTCCTTGGTCGGTTCCTTCACCACGTTGACCGGCGCCGGCGGCCCCGCCAACACCACACCTGCCAGCGCAACCGCGCCGGCCATAACAAGCATCTTGCGAA
>JAQGHH010000263.1 GCA_028288945.1 Phycisphaerales bacterium | reverse complement strand
GCGAGACTGCCAGCGTTGCCTCTGTTCGATGGGCACGGAAGACCCGATCGAAATGGTGCGGGCCTGGGAGGAGGCGCAGCTCCTCGATCCGTCCGCGGGCGTGCTGCCGCACCTCGATGACATCAGCTTCAGCGACGCCGCTACGCTGCGCTCGCGCGTCGAGCGCTTCGTACATGACGCCGACGAACGCGAGCGGATCGTCGCCGCCCAGCGGGAAAACATCCTTGGGCGGCTGACCTACGGCGCCGCGATGGCACGGGTGGCAGGCCGGATCGGGCGGATACTCCCCTGCACGCCGCTAGAGACTCCTATTCCCGCAGTCTTGAAAACCGATATGGGATTCGCAGCATGAAATTGTCGTACGTGATCGTCACCCGTAACCGCCGCGACACGCTCCTGCGCACGCTCGGGCTGCTCGAGCAGAACACGCGCCTTCCGCGCCATCAATGGGAGGTCTTCGTCGTCGACAACGCCTCGGAGGACGGCACCGCCGAGGCCCTTGCCCGTCATTACCGCGAAGCCACCGTCATCAGCCTGCCCGAGAACGAGGGCGTTCCGGCGCGCAACCACGCCCTGGGACCGGCGACCGGGCGGTTCATCGTGTTCCTCGACGACGACAGCTACCCGCTCGACGACGCCATCCCGCGCTCGCTGACCTACCTGAGCCGTCGCCCCAAGACCGCGGCGATCGTCGCGCGCGTCATCCTTCCCGACGGAACCGCCGAAGCCCCCGCGATGCCGGCCATTACGCTCGGCGGCGCGAGCGTCCTGCGGCGCGACGCGGTGATGCAGGTCGGCGGCTTCGCCCCCGAGTTCTTCCGCCAGGCCGAGGAGTACGACATGAGCTTCAAGCTCCTGCGCGCCGGCTATCGCATCGAACGCTTCGAGGACATCCGCTTCGGCCACGACAAGGTCGCCGCCGGCCGCAGCTCGGCACTAACACGCCGGATGGACCTGCGCAACAACCTCATCCTCGTTGAACGCTACCTTCCCAAGTCGATGCGCCGCGCCTACCGCCACGACTGGATGCGCCGCTACGCCGCGTTGGGATCGCATGAGGGCCATCACGATGCGATCGCCTCCGCGGTCCGCGAAGCGCGCATCTGGGCACGGCGTGAGGCCACTGTAGGCCGGCGGCCGCTCGATCCCGAAACCCTGGAAGCGGTATTCCAATGGGATTCCCAGGCCAAGGCGGTGGCCACTTGGGCGCAGGCGAAAAATATCCGCCGCGTGGCGATCGCCGACGTAGGCAAGAACATCTACGCGACCTGGAACGCCTGCCGCCGGGCGAATTTGGATGTCGCCGCCGTGCTGGAGAACGGCCCGGCGTTTTCAGGATCGACCTACCGCGGCATCCCCGTGGTCACGGATGCCGCCGCAGGCGCTCACGCTTTTGATGGGATCGTCCTCGCCAACATCAATCCCGCGCACGTCGACGGCCGCGCGCGGGAACTGGCCGCACGATTCCCGGCTCCGGTCTTGCGACTGTGGGAGCCGCGCACTTTGGAAGACGGCACGGCACGAACCCCGCCGCGTAAGGGCGTCTCCGCCGACGGGGCGTTCGGCCCGTTCACCGGGCCGAACGCGACGGAAGCGGCATAGAACGGAATTCGTGGCCGCACGACGAAAGGAAGCCATGACCGTCACGAGTATTGCGGGCAAGGAGAACGCAACCACCCCGGCAGAGCCGCAGTGGTTTACGGAGGACTTCGCCCGTTTCAGCGACATGCAATCGCGGAACGACCGCGGCCTCCCACTCAATTGGGAGGAGCGCCAGCCGTGTCTCGCCGATCGCACGCCCGGCTGCGGCTTCGACCGGCACTACGTCTATCACACCGCATGGGCCGCCCGCGTGCTTGCCGCCACACGGCCCGCGAAGCATATCGACATTTCATCGAGCCTCTACTTCTGCGCAATCGCGTCGGCGTTCGTGCCCGTGGACTATTACGAATACCGCCCCGTAAACCTGACGCTCGACAACCTCACCGCCGGCGTCGCCGACCTGCGGCATCTTCCCTTCGCGGACCACAGCGTCGCGTCGATTTCCTGCATGCACGTGATCGAGCACATCGGATTGGGCCGTTACGGCGACCCGATCGACCCGGACGGAGATCTCGAGGCGATGGCCGAGCTCCGGCGCGTCCTCGCCCCCGGCGGCTCATTGCTGTTCGTCGCGCCCGTCGGCCGGCCGCGCGTCGTCTTTAACGCCCACCGCATCTACGGCGTGGCGCAAATTCGCCACTGCTTTCGGGACCTCGAACTCCGTCAATTCGCCTTGATTCCCGACGGCCGCCATAACAAAGGCCTGATGATTGACCCGCCCGATGATTTCGTGAATCAGCAGAATTATGGCTGCGGGTGCTTTTGGTTTCAGAGGAGCGAAACATGACTTCTGCCACCGCGCAACGTCCTTCGCCGGCCAACGCCGCAATCCCCGCGCCTGTCGCCGCGGCCGATTTGCTGGCTGCGACGCTGGAAGTCGCCTATCTCCGTCCGGTGCTCGAATCGCTTCCGTTGGACCGCAAGTCAGCGCTCGATGTCGGCGCTCATCGCGGCGATTTCACGGAGGCGCTGGTGCAACTCGGTTATCGCGTGCTCGCCGTCGAGCCACAGGATTACATGGCCGACCGCTTTGCCCGCAGGCACGCGGCGCGCATCGCAAGTGGCGATGTGCGCCTCGCCCGCTGCGCTGCTTCCGACCGGCCGGGCGAAGCGGAGCTGGTGATCGGCTCGGCGAGCACCGTCAGCACGCTCGAGCCGGAATGGACCTCGGTGGCCTTCCCCGAAGAGTTCCGCTCACCGCGCCGCGTGCGCGTCCCCGTGCGAACCCTTGCCGATCTGGCGGTCGAAGAAGGCTTCACCCGCGCCGGCTTCGCCAAGATCGATGTCGAAGGCCACGAAGTGCAGGCCCTGCGCGGCCTTTTCGGCCCCGGCATTGCGCCCCCGCCCGTGGCGATGTTTGAGGCTTTTTGTCTCTTCCCTGGGCAGGCCGCCGACTGTCTCGCGCTGCTCCACGGCCAGGGCTATCGCACCTTCGACATTTTCATCCGCATCGGCCTCGACCCGATCGCCGGGGAACGGTTCTCGGGCCCGCAGCTCCCTGCCGCATGGCATGCGCTCGGCGATCGCACCTTTTATGCCAACATCATTGCATACCACCAGTCGCTGCCGGCGGGCACTCCGATGCCTGACCCGGTGCAATTCGTCCGTGACTACCAGCGGGGATTGGTGAGCGGCGGCGGCACTCCCGCAGCCGCCGCGCAGCCGCTGCCGGTCGGCAAGAAGAACGAAGCCACGCGCATCGCCTGGCTCGAGCGCACGCTGGCGGCGATTCCCTCCGGCTCGCGCATCCTCGACGCGGGCGCGGGGGAGCAGCAGTTCCGGAAGTTTTGTGCGCATTTGCAATACGTCAGCCAGGATTTCGCGCAGTACGACGGCGCCGGCGACGGCGCGGGCCTGCATAGCGCCGAGTGGGACGCCAGCCGCGTGGACATCGTCTGCGACATCACCCGAATTCCCGAGCCGGATGATTCATTTGATGCCGTGATGTGTACCGAGGTGCTGGAGCACGTGCCCGATCCGCTCGCCGCTCTGCGTGAGTTGGCCCGTCTGGTCCGGCCCGGCGGGCATCTCATTCTCACCGCGCCGTTTTGCAGCCTCACGCACATGGCCCCCTACCACTACGCGACAGGGTTCAGCCGGTATTTCTACCGCGAACATCTCGGCCGCCTGGGGTTTGTCATCCTCGACCTGGACGAAAACGGCAACTACTTCGAGTACCTGGCCCAGGAGACCCGCCGGCTGCGCGGCATCGCGA
>JAQGHH010000213.1 GCA_028288945.1 Phycisphaerales bacterium | reverse complement strand
ACACTAAAGCTTGAACTACCGGAAGGCACGAAACCCGCCTCGGCAGTCGCGGTCGCTTCAGGCATCAAGGTCGAATGCACCGGCGCGGTCAGCGGCCAAACGATCACTTTCGAAAAGCTCCTGCCCGATACACCCTACGACGTGCGGCTCACGCTCGCCGACGGCGTCGTTCTCCAGGGCGTCAACTTGAATTGGTACGACGACGAAGAGGCCAGGCCCGACGCCGGCGAAATCAAGGACGAAGACCGCAACGAAATCAAGCAGATCGTCGGCCTCGACCCGTTCTACAACAAGACTGAAATCCTCCAACTCCGCGGTAACCACGACCGGGCGGTCGCCCTCGTGCAATATGTGCGAGATAAGGACTTCGTCGAAGGCGCCGGGCAGGTGATCTGGCGCGTGGAGCTCAACTACTTCAAGAACCAGCACGGCGGATGGGAGCGCGTCGGCCAGCAAAATAAAATCGTCCGCCGGGAACGCTACAAAACCCACGACGCGTTCAAGACCGGCATCGCCAATATTCGTTTCATCCCCGCGCTGGGCGGACTCAAAATCGAAAAGGACCAGGCCACCACGACCGTGAAAGTGGGGAAGCTCGCGCCGTGAGACGGATGGAGTTATCGTACTGGCGCTCTCACTCACGCCCGGAAGGCGTTCCCAAGATTCACCGGTGCGCACCGCTTCAGCGGTCGCCGCGAACGCCGCGTACTGGCATCGCACCACTTGTCACTCCGCGCGTCCCCCGCTACGGTGCACGCATCTTTCGCGGGACTGTCAAATTCAAATTGGGAGCAACATGAAGATCGTCCTTCTCATCGCGGCGTTTCTGGCACTCATCGGCGTCTCCGGCACAAGCGCGCTGGCGGCACAGGCTGAGAACCCGGCCGAGACCCCAGGCAAGAAGCAGCTTTACCACGTCGTCTCTCTCAGCTTCAAGCCCACCGCCACGCCCGACCAGATCAAACAGGTCGAGGAGGCGTTCGCCGCCCTCAAGACCAAGATCCCGGGGATCACGTCGCTGCACTGGGGCACAAACGTCAGCCCCGAAAAACGCAACCACGGCTTCACCCACTGCTTCGTCCTCACCTTCGCCACCGACAAAGACCGCGACGTCTATCTCGTCCACCCCGAACACAAAGCCTTCGGCACACTCTTGGGGCCGATCCTCGGCGACGTGATGGTGATTGATTTTTCGGACAAGGAATAGCCCGGCAGAAATTCGCGCCCGAATGCACACACGCTATCCAGCCCCGGAGGGGCGAAAGACCTTAGCCCACGGCGCGAGCCGTGGGGAACGTGACCGATAAGCACACAGCCCCGGAGGGGCGGAAGAAGCGCGGGACTACGGGCTGATCCCGATCACGCTTCTTACGCCGCTCCGGGGCTCATTGCATTTGCTACATTCACCACCCACGGCTCGCGCCGTGGGCTAAGGTCTTACGCCCCTCCGGGGCTGAGAACGTGCAATCGCAGGCAATTCGGGTGGCCGCCATTCGCGCCAAGGCCCGCAAGATTTTCAAACGTCCGGCGCTTCATTACCAGCCAATCGCAAATACCCAAACGTTTCCTCTCACCGTTGCCCGAGGATTACCGGCACTTCCTCATACTTCTGCCCCCGGCGGATCTTGACCTTCACCTCGTCGCCCGGCTTGTGGGACGCGAGCAGGGGGGCCAACGATTGGTAATCGCGGATCTCGCGGTCGCCCATCGCGACGATGACGTCGCCGGTTTTCAATCCCGCCTTTGCTGCCGGGCCGCCGGGCAGGACCAGGCCGATCTTTAGCCCGTCGTTGGCCGTCGTGAAATGGACGCCCAGATAGACACCGCCCGGGCCGGCGTTTAGCGCCGGGGCCGACCGCGGCAGCATCCATGCGACCCACGCCCGCTGCAATTCCGGCAGGTTCATTCCCGTGACGCTTTCCAGCGCGGTCTGCCCGGACGGATCGAGCGCGTAGGTTGCGGTATACGCTTCGTAGAACTTGCGCAGTTGCTTCTGTTCAAACAGATACAGCATCAGGCTGCTCGATTCGCCGTACGCGAGATTGGGGCCGGCGATGAAATCCTGCTGCGTAGTCCGCAGCAGCTTTTCCAGCGGGATCAGCGTCTGCCGTCGCGCCGCCGATTGCACAAAGCCCAGCCGGAAGTTGTCGTGCGGCGTAAGCACCTCGTCCTCAAAATCCGCCGCCTCGTACATCGCCGCCAGGCCTTCGCGCAGCCAGATCGGGTGTTCCTGCCCGAGCGAGCGCTGGTCTGCCGAGTGCAAAGCGTGCGTAAACTCGTGGGTCATCACCTGCCCGAGCCGCTGCGCGAGGAGCGTGCGCGTCTCGTCCTCGTACATCCCGAGCACGCCCGGCCGCTTCACGAGCTTGCGGTAGTCCGCGGGAGACGGAAGCACCACGCGGATGAATTCATCGGGCTTGTGCGTGAAAAGCTGCTCGCACTGGCTGCGCGTCTGCGATTCCAGCCAGCTCTTGAGCGCGTCGAGCGTCGCGCGGTCGGTGTTGGTGGCGAAGATGAGTTTCCGCTCCTCGTCCACTTCGTACAGGTAGCCCTTTCCAAACCGCTGCTCCAGTTCCGCCATCGCCCGCTCGGCGGCGTGATGGCGGATCTCGTCCTTCCGCGCAATCAGCTTCTGATACCGCGGCAACTCGCGCAGGCTTTTTAGATCCGGGTCACTCTCCAGATGCGTGAAATCCGTAAAGCCGCACTCCGTGGCGCGCTCCAGGGAATCCAGCGCGTCCGACCGCTTGCCGCTCGCGGCCAGGATGCAGGCGAGGTTGTAGTGCCAGACCGCCTTGTCGGGGAGGATGGCCAGCGCTTCGCCGAGCTTCGCCTGAGCGCCTTCCAGATCATGACGCTCAAGAAGGGCGATGGCTTGGCGCGACAGCTCGAAGGCGTGCTTGCGTTCGGTCTCCGCCGCCTGCGCCGCGCGGGCGGCGGGCAGCGCGCTGGCCGGCTGTGCAAAGGTGCATCGGGCCGTCGGGAAAAGAACGAGGGTGAGCCAGAGCAGCGGGGTCAGCCTGGTCTTCATGCGGCACAGTATAGCTTCCGAGCCCAACAGAGTACCTTATTGATTATGATCGAATTCGGCATCACGGATCATCTGGAAGGCCCGCGCGGGCGGCCGTCGGCGCAGGTTTACGAGGAAATCGCGAAGCAAACGGAATTGGCCGACCGGCTCGGTTTTAAGTACGCGTGGTTCGCCGAGCATCATGCCCATGCCCATGCCGGGCATCTTCCCTCGCCGCTGCTGATGGCGCTGCATTTAGCCGGCCGCACGCGGAACATACGCCTTGGAACCGCGATCATCTGTCTCAATCTGCATCACCCGCTGGCCGTCGCCGAGCAGTGCGCGACGGCCGACATTCTAATGAGCGGCCGCGGCGCATTCGGCTTCGGCAGCGGCAGCACGCCCGAGGAATTCGGCCTCTTCGGCCTTCCCGTCTCCGAGGAAACCGAACGGCACGCCCGCATGGAATCCGCCCTGCGGCTCATCCGCGCCGCCTGGCTTGGCGAAGTCACTGAATCCGTCGGCCAACCCTTCACGGTTGCCGCCCATTATCCGCTGCCGATCCCATCGCCCGACCTCCCCTCGCGTTGCTGGCTCGCGGTAAACAGCGTCGGCGCGGCCCGCGTCGCCGGGACGATGAACTTCAACATGCTCTTTTCCCACCTGCGCACGCCGGCGCAATACCGCGAATACCGCGCTGCCTACCACCAAGCCGGCGGCGCAGGCCGCGTGGCGGCCAATCGACCGGTCCACGTCGCCAAAGACGACGCCGCGGCTTTCGCGCGGGTCGAGCCGGCCCTCCGCATCCTATGGAGACGCTTCCGCTCCGAAGGCAAGATCCCCGCCGACACGCCCGAACCGAGGCACGCTCAGGACCTATGCGGCCACCCCCTCAACTTCATCGTCGGCAGCCCCGAAAGCGTCGCCCGGCAGTTCGCCGAATTACACCGGGAATGCCCCTACGAGGTGATTAACGTGGAGGTGCGCTTCGAAGGCCTGGAGTCCGATGTGATTCAGGATTGCATGGAATTGCTTGCGAAGAACGGACTTAGAGTCCCCATTTAGAAGCGATTTCACAACCCTTGTGGCACGGGTGCCCCGGGCGGAGCGGGGAGAGTAAAAAGTAGGACGCGCATCCGAGAGCATCGGGGTTCTGCTCGTGGATTGGACGCCTGCCGGACCCGGCTGGCCGGGCGCTCCGATCGTTAGTTGTTCCGCGCCTGCGCGGTTCGTACCATTGGCCATGGGAATTGATGATCGCGACTACAACCGGGCTCCAGTTGGCGGAAGGGCGTTTGGAGGGTTTCAGGGGTGGTCCGTCACG
>JAQGHH010000165.1 GCA_028288945.1 Phycisphaerales bacterium | reverse complement strand
ATCCGCCGATACGCTTCCCGTGCGTGCTCGTATGCCGCCCGCGCGTCCTCCATTTCCCCCTTCGCGATGAACCGCTGTTTCTGCGACCAGCACTGATCCACCCCCTTCAAGCACCACTCCGCACTCCGCCGGCTCGCGCGAATCGGCTTCTCCCCCACAAGCACAAACACCGGGTTCGTATGCGACGACGGCAAGATCCGCAGCGCCACCCAACTGCTCTTCTCCACCGCCACATCAAATGCAACGTCCTGCACGCTTCCATCCGCGGGGATGACCTTCCTCGCCACGGCCACTCCGTTCACGATCACCTCCACCGGCACTTCGCGCTTCTCACCGAGCCGCGCCCGCTCCAGGTGCCAATATGGTTTGTCGGCATACGCCCGCCCGTGGATTGCCGCATCTGGCTGCTCGTCGAGCCGAGCCGCGACTCTTGCGGTCACGTGCACGTTGCTCGCTTTCGCCAAATGCAGTTCGCTCCCGTGCTCGCCCACCGCCGCATCGTTCACGCGGAAATCCATCAGGTGGCTGCGGCCGTCCGACACATAGCACCGGCCGTTGGCAATGCCCGCGCACCAACTGTCAAAATCCAGCTTACCGTCCAGCTTCACGTACGACCGCCCGAGCCCGACCCGCTCGCCGTAGATGCACGGGAAATCGGTCTCGCCGCTGATGCGCGTGCGGTAGCCGCAGTTGAGCGTGTGGTACCACATGTTCAACTCCCACACCGAAGGCGTATCGACCGTGGACATGAAATCCACCGCGGGGACCAACTTCCCGTCCGGCCCCGGCACATCGTGCGTCACGTCCACCACGTACTCGTTGGCCCCGATCCCGCTGTAAGGCGGGATCTCGTAATTCGGAAGCTCGGCCGTCTTCACTTCCAAACCCCACCCCGAATGCGCCGGCCCGCACACGGCTCCCTGCTTCTTCGCCCATCGCAATGTATTGAGGCACAGCGTCGGCCAGTGCTTGTAAGAATCCCCGCCGGGGTAAATCTGGTCCTTGAGACGGAGCAGCACCAGATGGCCCGACTGGTGCGACCCGAACCCCGACACTTCCACGTCATACCGCAGCAGGTACGGATATTGCGAAACCTTGTCCACGCCGCCGGTGAAAAACTGCTTTTGGTAATCGAAGCACGGCCCCCACGTGAGATTGCATCCGACTTTCAAGTCTTCCCCCAACACATGCCGCATCATGTCGGACGGCAGCACGCCCTCCGTCGGCTTGTCATAATGCGCGCACCCCGCCGCGTGGATGTGATGGTCCCCGCTGTACCATCCCGAAAGCGACGGATCGATCCACCGCCGGAGCGCAAACTTCTCCGCATGCGCCTTGCCGTCCGGAATGGCAATCGCACGTTCCTCGGCAAAATATTCCGGCCCGCGCGTAATTTCCACGCGATACTTCCCGGCCGGCAGCCGCACCGTCTCCCCATCCCCCCGATACACCTGCGGCTGAAACGCAAAGTCCGGCGCCAGCCGCTTCGCCTGTGAAGGATAAACCCGCCCCGCCCCGTCTCTAATGACAAACGCCGCCGTCGTCGGCTGCCCCTTCTCATCCCCCACGCCCAGCGTCACCTCGACCGACGGCTTGATCGTGAACAGCACATCCGCGTCATTGCGAAACCCCAAATCCTGCGTCCCCTGCCCCACGCTGCAAGAAAACTTCGCCTCCCGCTGTCCCGCATCCCGGCTGTAAAGCGAAAGCACCCGATACTCCACCCCCAATCCCGACAACTTCGCCGACATCGGTTGCGCCGTGTACTGCTCGATCTCCAGCCAGCGATTCGGTACTTGCTCGGCGGTGGCCCCCGCCAATCGCCCCGTGTTCGGGCTCTCAATCTTCAGCGCCGCGGTAACACCAGCCTCGTTGACAACTTTCACCAGAAACGTGCGCCACCCCTGCTCGACCAACTCCGCCGCTGCATTCCCGCGCCCCACCTTCACCCGGCTCTCCGGAGTGATGCCGACGATCAGCAGACAATACTTATCGAGCACCCGCTCGATCTCCGCCACGCCCTTCCCCCCGTCGGCTAACTTCCCCGCATCCACGACCGCGGTCCGTTCTTCAGCCGAAAGCGGCGCCCCCAAATGCTCGAGCGCCTCCATTACCCGCGCCGCCTGTGCGGCAAGGGGTTGCAATTCAACCTCATGCGCGGGCACTGCTGCGCACGGAACGGCGAGAGCGAATGTAGCCGCCAGAGCCGCAACCAGGATTTGACGCATGGGATCCTCCACAGAATTGAATCAGCGCTGCCGCTGTATTTCATCAACTCTGTGCCGCAGAAGCCAGTCTTCATTTCCCTCGTGCCCGGGGAATGGGATGCCGCCCGTCCTCATCCCCGTCGGCCATCGGGCGGCCGCGTGGCGGCATCCACCTTCTTCGCGGCAAGATAATTCAACGACTCGTTCATGAAAATCACGTAGTCCACCTTCAAGGGCAGATTGCTTTGAAGCAGATCGAACGGCAGCACCTCGTACGCCCGCCCCTTCCACATACCGGTCACCGCCAGCGGACCCTTCGTCCCTTCAGCCACGACGTCCCATCCTTCGGACGCCTCGAGTTCATACCCCTCCCCCACAAACCATTTGGTTTGATGACCCGCCCCCATTCCCACCTCGACCGCGCGAGCGATCGGATGGCCCGCCTTCCACGCGGCAAACTTATTCTCATCCAGCACCGGCTTTCCGCCGTCCATCTTTGCCTTGAGCCCCACCCCCTGCGGCAACTCCCCGATGAACAAACAGTTCACGTCGGCGGGCAATTGCCTGGGCACATAACGGTCGAACACGACCACATCATTCCCCGCAAACTTCCGCGCCTCGTACTCCTTGGGCGTCACTTGTTCGCACTTCCAGTCCAGCGAATGCAACGTCTTCTCAAGGAAGTAATTCCCCGACGTGACCAGAAGCACATGCTTGGGCGCGGCTTCTGCCTCCGCCGCCGGCCGCGTCGTGGGGCCGGCGGGTGCCGTGCGGGGTTTCGCTTCCTTCGCACGTGCGACGTCGCGGGCGCTTGTGCCGGGGTCCTCATCGCCTGCCGGCACGGGCGGGGCTGCCCTGCCTGGCAGATACACGCCCAGGACCAACGCAAGCACCGCAACGGCCAATACCGCCATCCCGCTTCGCCCCGGGCAAAACCGCTCGCGCCCGCCGAGCCCCAGAATTCGCCGCACGCGCAGCCGCAACCGCGAAGGTCGCCCCGTCGCGGCCAGTGCAACGTTCCCGCTGATAGAGCCCCCGCCTACATTTGCCGTTTGGCGCGCCAGTTCGGCCACGCGCACGAGCGCTTCCGCATAGGTGTGCGCATCCCCGCCCGCGGCGAGCACCGCGTCATCGCAGCAATTCTCCCGCTCCTCCCGCAGCCGGCCCGACACCAGCCACACCGCCGGGTGGAAGAACAGGAACGCCTCAGCCAACCCTTGCAGCATGTTCACGACATGATCGTATCGGCGGACGTGCGCCAGCTCATGCGCGAGGATCGCCTCCACCTGCGCCGCGCTCAACTCCGTCGCCAGCGCCACGGGCAGCAGAATCACCGGCCGCAACGTGCCGATCACCATCGGCGTCGCCACCCTCCCACACCACGCCATCGCCGGCGTCACCCGCATTCCCATCGCGCGAGCCTGCCGCGCCATCGCGTCCAGGACCCGCCCCGATTTCACCGGCTCCGCCGACTTGCGCAGCCGGCGTCCTCCGCCCACCGCCCATATCAAGCGGCCCATTAGCGCCCCGACCCCCACAAAATAAGCCGTTACCGTGCCCGTCGCGTACGGCTGCACCGCATGCACGCACGTCGAGCGAAGCGTCCCGCGATCATCCGCCCCAACAGACTCACGCCCGGCACCGACACTCGCCGCCGGGCGCGCGTACGCCGGCCTCGCTGTTCCCGCCGCACCGTACGCGTATCCCGCAGACGAATCCGCAGACGCAGCCGCCAGACCCGTGCCGGGCACACGACCATCGGCACGAATTACCGATGCTTCTCCGACGCCCCTCAAGAGTATGAACGTGACCGGCGGGCACGCGGCCATCACGCCGAGGGCCGCCAACAATATCCCGTAGCGCCCGCGCGACGACGCCCGCCGCAGGAGCGGCCAGGCCGTCAGCACCATCAGTGCGACGACGGTCCCCTGCCAAAGGAAATGGCCCAGCGTCTCCACCAGTCGCAGCGAAAACGCCGCGGACAACAGGTATTGCAACGTCATGGCTTGGACTCCTTGCTCTTGCGGCCGATGAGTTCGCGGAGTTTCTTAAGCTCTTGCTCATCCACGTCGGCGGTCTCCAGCAGGTTGAGCGCCGCCGCCCCCGGCGATCCGCCGAACGCACGGTCCACCAGGTCCTTGAGCATCTTCCCCACCGTCGGCCGGCGGGAAATCCGCGTGTGAT
>JAQGHH010000153.1 GCA_028288945.1 Phycisphaerales bacterium | reverse complement strand
ATAATGCGGCGAGTATCTACCCGTAGTATATGGAAACCGGTGAATTTGCTATGTCCGCGGCCAAGGGGTTTCGATCATATGCGTCGTTTTTACCTTGTGGCCTGTTGGATTGCTTTCGTCGCAACGTCTTTTCTATTGTTGCGGAGCTACAGGGTTTTCAACGCGGTGGAATCCTTTACTAAATTGCCCGAAGTCATCGTAGTCACCGACCTCGTTGCGGCCGATGGCAGGCTGACATGGATCGAGCGTCAGTTGACGCCTCAAGACCGCGACTACGGGAAATATCGCCTGACGGACGAGCCACCAAGAAAATGGCGGGCTCGGAACGTCGCGGATTGGGGGAGTGAAGTCGACGTATACGGACTCACCGGCGAAGAGTATTACAACATCCATGCGGTTCGGCAGATGGGATTTGGCCATGTGGACGCAATCAGACGGCCTCTTGCCCGCCAACGATCTATTGTTGTAATAATCCGTTTCGGAATGTTGGGCGAGTATACCGCGGTCCGCGGCGTGACAGTGCCGGCATGGCCCGTGCTTGTGGTCACGGGCTTACCTATCGCCTTCCAGTTCCGCCAATCGCTACGGCGGCGTAAACGGCGCGCGGCAGGGCGATGTGTCATGTGCGGATACGATGTAAGGGCAACACCGAATCGTTGCCCTGAATGCGGGAGTTTCCAATTGATGAAGAACGTGAAAAGGGGCCACAAGCCAATATAGGGCACGGAAAAGGCGGCGGGCACTCTTTGCCGGTACGCCGGGGCGATGGCCCGGTCGGCCCGCGTAGCCCCCGGCGGCGTCGTGTTCCACGTGCTCAGCCGCGGCGTGGGCCGCCGCACCCTGTTCCGCTCGGAACGGGACTACGCGGGCTTCGAGGCCGTGCTGGAGGCGTCCTTGCAGGCCGTGCCGCTGCGGCTGCTGCCGTACTGCCTGATGCCTAACCACTGGCACCTGATCCTGTGGCCCGCTCGACACGGGCAACTACTGGCGGCGTCCAAGTGCCGGGTGGATTTTCGCGGCAGGTCAAACGCGGCAGGCGCCATCAGTCCGCGGGCCGGGTGGCCGGGGTGTTTGCCGCCTTGTGAAACTTCTTGCGCGCATCCAGCGCCAGCGTGAATTCCTTGAATTGGGACTGCACCTCCGCCGGCCAGGTGTTTACCTCGGTCTCACGCAGGGCGGTGTCGCGGAACAGGTCCCGTTCCTTCTTATCCTGTTTCGCGGCGGGGTTGTGTTTGATCGTCTCCTCCTTCGCTTCTTTTTTCGCCAGGATCCTGTCGAGGTACGCCACCCGCTCCGCGCCCTCGGGCCGGGAAAAATACTTTCTCATCTCATCCAGCCGCTTGCCCAGGTGGGCCATCTCCAGCGACTTGCGATAGTCCAGGTCGCTCAGTTGTCCGCCGGCGTACGCCTGCGCGAGCTGGGCCTTCTTCGTGTCCAGCATCTTCATGTAGAGTTCGCGGCGCGCGAAGGGCAACTTCTCAAAGTCCGGGCCGGAGGCGAGCTGGGCGATCTTCGCGGGTTCGTCGTTGAGTCGCGGCGTCGCCGGGCGCCAGGGCCGGAACACAAACACCGCCGCCAGCGCAACCACCAGCGCCACGCCCGTGACCCCGCCGATGAGCAGCTTCTGGCGTCGCTTGGGGTCTTCCGTTCCGAAGGGCATTCCGGCCGGCCGGCGTGTTGGGTCGTTTATCCCCGACGCCGTCTGCGGCGCTGGGGTCGTCGGCGTTGTCGTGCTCATGGTGTCAAATCTCCCTGGACCGCGGCATCAATGTACGGACGGCGGGTCCGCGTCCTGCCCATTTCCGGAAAACATCGCGTTGGTCGCCCCCGGCCCGCTGACGGGCATCGACCCGTCGCCCCCGACCACGTATCCCATCTCCTGCGGCGACATCAGTTGCACATGCCCGTCGCAGAAAACCACGTTGCACCGGTGCTGATGCCGCGCATCGGGCCCGGAGCGGTCCTGGGGGTCGCGGTGCTGCGGGTCGGCGTAATCCGAATCCGCGGTCATCCGCGGCGGGTCCAGCGCCCATCCCTTGTTGAGGACGGCGGAGGGATCCTTGGAGCCGTCGAGGTAGTAGCCCGTGCGGTCGGCGGTCGGCTTGCCGGCCGCGGTGCCCAGCGAGTCTGCCGCCATGACCGTCTGGGCGGCATTGATACCCGCCGACTTGACCGGGTAGTTGATCCACTTCACGCCCGCCCCGCCGCCGTGGCGCGCGTTTCCCAGGAACTGGTAATTGTACCCGTACACATAATTGCGGTTGTTGGAGTAGTCAGGAATGGCCCCGCACAAAAACAGCTGCTTACGGATCAACCACTTGTCGTCTTCGAGGTTGCTCGGGTTTTCGTTGGCGAACTGCTCCACCTCGGCGCCCAGGAGCTCGTACCAGTGCGGGCGGTACTCGGTCGACCTTCCGATGGAGTAGACGCCGCCGGGAGCTCCGGAGGTCGGCAGACGCCCGGGCACGCACACCCCATGATTGGCGTTGGCATACATCTGCCATGCCTGTCCGAAGGTTCTGAGGTTCGCCGCGCACTGGGTCGTGATCGCCTGCTGCCGCACCCTCGCGAGCGTTGGCAGTAATATGGCTATTAGCACTGCGATGATGCCAATGACGACCAGCAGCTCCACCAGGGTGAAGCCCCGCCCGGCACGACGTGGCCGCCGACTCGTCATGGGATCCTGCTCCTCGCCAGTTGCACCGTGCCTGAGATGCCCTTCCGAACAGGAAGTAATACCGCGCCTGGCCATATCAGTTTTTAATGAAATATTCGCTAAATCTTAATGGCCACCACGGCGGGGAAGCAAGGCTGAACCTTGGGGTCGCGCGGGCCCGCCGCCGGCGGTTTATGGGACGCCGGCAAATCCGCCCGCGATTTGCGACTGCGCACCGCGCCCATTACCATTATCGCTTGATTAACGCCGCGTCAAAATCACGATAATATATTTGGCCGGCGATCCGCCGCCCCTTCCACCGAATCGACTTGCTGGAGCCTGCATCCATGCCGTTCATCGACCACATGCAGCGCAACCGCTTCGAGTGCAAATACATCATCGACGAACGCTGCGCGTGCGGCGTCCGCGATTTCATCCGCGGGCATCTCGTCCGCGACGAGCATGCCCGGGCCCGGCTTGCCTGGGCGTATCCGATCTACAGCGTCTATCTGGACAGCCCGTCCCTGGAGCTTTTCAATGCGACGGTCTGCGGGCACAAGAACCGCTTCAAGCTGCGGGCCCGGTACTACGACAACAAGCCCGCGTCGCCCGTCTTCTTCGAGATCAAGCGGCGCATGAACGACGTCATCATGAAGAGTCGTGCGGCGGTTAGACGGGCGTCGGTGCAGCGCCTCTTCGCCGGTGCTGCTCCGCAGAGGGAGGATCTGCTTGACCACGACGACCCCGGCGCCTTTTCGGTTCTCCGCGAATTTTGCCAGCTCCGCGCGTCGCTGGGAGCTGCCGGCCGCACGCTCGTCACGTACAGCCGCGAAGCCTGGAACGCCCGCGATAATGATGCCGTGCGCGTGACCTTCGACCGCCGCATCGCCGGCGCGTGGTATGACAACGCCCTCCCGTCGCACCAAGCCCTGGCCGTGAACCGCCCCTGGGTCTACCCGTCGATTGACAATGGCCACGGCGTCGTGCTCGAGCTCAAGTTCACCGGCTGTTATCCGCGCTGGATGGAGCAGCTCGCCTCGACATTCAACCTCTACCGCGTCTGCATGGCCAAGTACGTGAGCTGCGTCCAGGCCGTGGGCCCCCGCCGCCATGGCGTTCGCGGCGAGCGCCTCGTTGCACGCGCGCCCCTGGAGGCTCTCGTATGAACTTTCTCACCAGCGCTCTCGACTCGCTTTACTCCGCGGACTACGCCACCCCCGTAGGCGGCCCCCGCATGGTGCTGCTGATCCTCCTCCTCGCATTCATCCTGGGGCACGTCGTTGCCTGGGTTTACATGTGGACGCACGCCGGACTGTCCTATTCCCGCATGTTCGCTGGCTCGCTGCTGGTCCTGCCGGCCCTCGTCTCGCTCTTTATGATGCTCGTCGCGTCCAACGCATTCATCGCGCTGGGCATGCTCGCCGTGTTCACCATGATCCGCTTCCGCAATGTCCTGAAAGACACGCGCGACACGACCTTCATTCTCTGGTCCCTCGTTGAAGGCCTCGGGGTCGGCACGCAGCACTTCGCGATGGCGCTGCTCGGCGGGCTGGCCATCGCCGCCATCTTCCTCTATCTCCGCTTCACTTACTTTGGGGCGCGCCATCACTACGACGTGATCGTGTCGCTGGAATGGCACGAAGGGACTGATTCCCCCGAGGCGCTCCGCGCGGTGCTCCGCCGCCACAGCGCGCGCGTCCAGCTCGCGTCGCAGCACGAGCTGGAAGGCGACCGGCTCAACATTTCCTACCGGCTGCTCCTGCGCGACCCGGCCCGCGGGCGCGAGCTGCTGGCCGATCTGCGGTCGATGCCCGGCGTCGAGCTCCCGACGCTCTACCACCGTGAGGACGAATCCGAGCTTTAAGCCTTTATTCAGGAGTCAACACCGACGTGGCCAACCCCTCCCGCATCCCGACTCCCCTTTACGTGCGATGGCAGCGCGTACAGTACCGCATCGTGCCGTTCGTGGCGGTGGCCCTCTGCGCCGCCGTCGCCTGGCGGCTGTGGCACGAGGCCCCGCGCGTCAGCGCGGTCGGCCAGGTGGACAGCGTGGCCCGCGACGCCAGCGCCCCTGTCGCGGGCATGCTCGTCGATCTTCCCTCCGCCGATGCCCCGCGGCTCTTCGAGGTCGTCGTCTCCGGCCAGATCATTGCCCGCGTCGAGCAGGCCGGCGGCAAGTGGACCGACATCGCCGCCCCGCTCACCGGACAGGTCATCAAGATCCATCGCCGCCCCGGCCAGTCGATCAGCGCCGGCGAGCCGGTCATCACCATCGCCGCCGACCGCGGCACCACCATTACCACCTATCTTCGCGCCGAACAGCGCGCCCAGCCCGAGCCGGGCATGATCGTCGACGGCCGCCAACGCTCGGACTCCGCGATCCCCTTCCACGCCACCATCGAGCGCATCGGCCCCCAGTACGAGCCCGTCCCCGCGGCCCAACTGCGCGACCGCAAAGCCGAGGAGTGGGGCCTGCCGATTATCCTGTCCATCCCCCCCGATGTGCACCTGAAACCCGGCGAACTCGTCTACCTCGGGTGGCGCACGAACGCCGGGACGGGGGAGAAGTAAATCCCGTCGTTTATTGCCCGCCCTCGAGGGCGTCCTTCCCCTCGGTCAGCCAATCCAAGGTGAATCGGGCGAATACAATGCGGCCGGCTCCGTCGGTTTCATAGAGACAACCAATGGTCTTGTCCGGCAACGCCGTAAGACAGGAATACCCGAAGCCCTCTTTGCAAAGCACTCGCTTCACCGGCCAGGTCTTGCCTTCGTCATAACTCAGAAACACGTTCCCATTCTCGCGCCTGGTGCTTTGCGGGCCCGAAAAAAGAATGCGACTCTTGCCTCCATTCGAAGAGTCGGTGAATCTAAAAATGGAAGCCATGCAGCTCGGGTCGATCTGCTCGGGCACGTCCTCGACCTTCGACCACGTCGCCCCGCCGTCCTCGCTCACACAGGTCTTTCGCACGGCGTTGCCCGCCCACCGTCGGGCGTTGAATCGAACCGATCCATCCTTCAGCTCGACGACCTGCGCCTCGTTGACCGTGCTGGCCTTGCCGCCCTT
>JAQGHH010000150.1 GCA_028288945.1 Phycisphaerales bacterium | reverse complement strand
CAACGGCGGCTCCAACCTCAAGCTCGAAGGCGACGAAGCCGCGGGCGTCAAGATCGTCCGTACCGCCCTGGTCGCCCCGCTTAAGCAGATCGCCGAGAATGCCGGCACCAGCGGCAGCGTCGTCGTGCGCCGCGTCATGGAATCCAAGGACAACGACGGCTGGAACGCCCTCACCGGCGAATTCGTCGACGTCGTCAAGGCCGGCATCATCACCCCGACCAAGGTGGACCGTACCGCCCTGCAAAATGCCGCCGAGGTGGCGATTCTGCTGCTGACGACGGACTGCATCGTCGTGGAGGCCCCCAAGAAGGAATCCGGCGGCGACCATCACCACGACCATGGCGGCATGGGCGGCATGGGCGGGATGGATGACATGATGTAGGAATGAGACGTGTTGCGTGAAACATGACGACCGGGAAAGTATCGTGAGCACCTGACAGTGTCTCGCGAGAGTGCGATCGACCCTGTGGAGATAACTCAATGAGCTTCGCGGTCGAGATCGAACAAGAAGAAGACGGCCGCTGGATCGCCGAGGTACCCGACCTGCCCGGCGTACTGGTCTACGGTCAGACGCGCGAACAGGCGCTCGCCAAAGCCGAGGCGTTAGCGCTTCGAGTGCTGGCAGACCGGTTGGAGAACGGTGAAGCGATGCCCGCATTGGAC
This sequence comes from Phycisphaerales bacterium, assembly GCA_028288945.1. Classification (GTDB taxonomy): domain Bacteria; phylum Planctomycetota; class Phycisphaerae; order Tepidisphaerales; family Tepidisphaeraceae; genus RYN-428. The sequence goes on along the minus strand of JAQGHH010000150.1, from coordinate 3,345 downwards.
GGCGTCTTTTCCGTTGTGGCATGAGCAACTGGTCAACGACTCGAGCGAGGCGCGTCCTTGCCGGCCTCCTACGGATCGGCTGGTCGGTGAAGCGGCAGGCCGGTTCGCACCGCACCCTTGAGCGGCCCGGATGGCCTGACTATGTGTTCGCGTTCCATGACTCCGAAGAGATTGGACCGCGAATGCTATCGAGGATTGGTAAACGGACCGGCCTGAGGCCGGAGGATTTATAATGCCCTGGTCGACGATGAGCGCATGACCGCGACTCTGGACGATCGGCGGAAAAAAGAAGTAAAGGCGAGTAGGGTCCGCATTGCGGACCGTCTCCAATACGCAAAGTTTTAAGAATGGTCCGCCCTGCGGACCCTACATGAGGTGGAACGAGCTATGAAATTGAAGCCCCTTGCGGATCGTGTGATCGTGAAACAGTCGGAAGCGGAGACCAAGACCGCCAGCGGGATCGTCCTGCCGGACAGCGCCAAGGAGAAGCCCACCAAGGGCAAAGTCATCTCCGTCGGCCCCGGCAAGCTCGACGACAAGGGCAAGCACATGACCCTCGGCGTCCGCCCCGGCGACACCGTCTACTACGGCAAATACTCCGGCACCGACGTCGAAGTCGAGGGCAACAAGTTCGTCATCCTCAGGGAGTCGGATATTTTGGGCGTCCTTGAATAGGTCGAGGAGAAGTTGTCAGTTGCCAGTTGTCAGTTGCCAGTGAAAACAGAAGGCAATGACGACGACGCATCTTACTGACAACTGACAACTGGCAACTGACAACTGATTTGGAGCTTCCATGGCAGCAAAACAAATGAAGTTCGACACCGACGCCCGCGCCGAGCTGGGCGCCGGGCTTTCACAACTCGCACGCGCCGTCAAGGCGACCCTCGGGCCCCGCGGGCGCAACGTCGTGTTGCAGAAATCCTTCGGCTCTCCCCGCATCACCAAGGACGGCGTCACCGTCTCCAAGGAGATCGAGCTCCCGCAGCCCTTCGAGAACATGGGCGCGAAGCTCGTGAACATCGTCGCCTCCAAGACCGGCGACGTCGCCGGTGACGGCACCACCACCGCCGTCGTCCTGGCCGAGGAGATTTACGCGCAGGGCCTCCGCCACGCCACGCTCGGCACCAACCCCGTGCTCATTCAACGCGGCATCATCAAGGCGGCGGAAGTGGCCGCGGATGCGATTACCGCGCTCGCCAAGAAGGTGAAAGGCCGCGAAGACTTCAAGCGCGTCGCCACCATCTCCGCTAACGGCGACGAGAAGATCGGCGATCTCATGGCCGACGCCATGGAAAAGGTCGGCAAGGAAGGCGTCATCACCGTCGACGAAGGCAAGGGCACCGAAAGCACCCTCGAATACACCGAGGGCATGCAGTTCGACAAGGGCTACCTCTCCCCCTACTTCCTCACCAACCCGACCACGCTCGAAACCGTGCTGGAGAACGCCTACATCCTCCTTCACGAGAAGAAGATCAATAATCTCGCCGAGCTGCTGCCGCTGCTCAACAAGATCGTCACCAGCAGCCGCCCGCTGCTGATCATCGCCGAGGATGTGGAGTCCGAAGCGCTGGCCGCTCTGGTCGTCAACAAGCTCCGCGGCGTGCTCAGCGTGTGCGCCGTGAAGGCCCCGGGCTTCGGCGACCGCCGCAAGGCGATGATGGCCGACCTGGCCGTCGTCACCGGCGGGCAGTTCATCAGCGAAGACGTCGGCCTCAAGCTCGAAAACGTCGAGCTCGAACAACTCGGCCAGGCCAAGCGAATTACGGTCGACAAGGACAAGACCCTCATCGTCGAAGGGGCCGGCAAGCGCAAGGACATCGAGGCCCGCTCCGAGCAGCTCCGCCAGCAGATCGAAAAGACCACCAGCGACTACGACAAGGAAAAGCTCCAGGAGCGCCTCGCCAAGCTCACGGGCGGCGTAGCCGTCATCCGCGCCGGGGCCGCCACCGAAACCGAGATGAAGGAACGCAAGGACCTCATCGACGACGCCCTCCACGCCACCCGTGCAGCCGCCGAGGAAGGCATCGTCCCGGGCGGCGGCGTCGCGTTCCTCCGCGCCATCGAGGCCGTCGAGAACGGCCGCTCCAAGGTCAAAGGTGACGAGCGGATCGGCTTCGACATCGTCGCCGAAGCCCTCCGCGCCCCTACCCGCCAGATCGCCGACAACGCCGGCGAAGACGGCGAAGTGGTCGTCGCGCAGATCCTGGAAAACAAGAACCCCAACTGGGGCTACAACGCCGCCCTCGATGAGTACGGCGACATGCTCAAGCTGGGCATCATCGACCCGGCCAAGGTCAACAAGACCGCCCTGCTCAACGCCGCCAGCGTCGCCGGCCTGGCGCTGACCACGGACGTGCTGATCACCGAGCTGAAGGAAAAGAAGGGCGAGGAATCGGCGGCCGTCGCCGGCGCGGTGGTCTGATAACCGCGCAGAAAAACTCAACCGCGACCACGCGAAGGCACGAAGATACGATGTAGGGTCTTTGTGCCTTCGCGTGTTTCGGCGCGGCGCATGCAGAGGCCCGCGCCCATGAAGCGAATGTATTTTCGTTTTAGGGCTGGCGGAAAACCCCGCTTTCGTAGGGCACGCTTTAGCGGACGTGAATGTGCAAGGGTCGCACAAACGTCCACTAAAGCGTGCCCTACCGGAAGCGACAGAAGTTCTTTTCGCCAGCCTGGAACCACCCCGCTTGCGGGACATTTTTGGGAGCGCAACAGCTTGGTGGTCTGGCAGGCGCTGGGGTCGGCGATGAACCCATCGCGCCCCACACAGTAGATATTACTTGGGAAGATTGGAGCCCGAAACCGCTCGAACCCGGTGTTCCGGCGAAGACGTGAAAACTCAGGATGAGCGTGGCAACCAAACGAGACTACTACGAAGTGCTGGGCGTGGCGCGGACGGCGGACGCCGAGGAAATCAAGCGCGCCTACCGGCGGCTCGCCATGAAGTATCACCCCGACCGCAACCAGGCCGACGGGGGTGGGGGTGAGTCCGAGCTGAAGTTCAAGGAATGCTCCGAGGCCTACGAAGTCCTCTCCGACGCCGGCAAACGCCAGCGCTACGACCAATACGGCCACCAGGGCGTCACCGGCCAGCACGATTTCTCCCATATGGACGTCGGCGACATCTTCTCGATGTTCGACGACATCTTCGGCGGTGCACTGGGGGGCCGCGGCCGGGCCCAAGGCGGACGCCGGGGGCCGCAGCGCGGATTTGACCTGGAAACCCAGGTCGAGCTCAGCCTCGCGGAAGTCGCGACCGGCACCGAAAAAACCATCGAATTCGAGAAGCAGGACGCCTGCGAAACCTGCAAGGGCACCGGCGCCAAGCCGGGCTCCTCGCCC
>JAQGHH010000137.1 GCA_028288945.1 Phycisphaerales bacterium | reverse complement strand
GGTCCATCCGCCGTTCGGGCGAGTAAAACAGCCGTAATGCGTGCCGCGTCATGAGCTGAGGGTGGGTGTCACAAAACGCCTCGCCTGTTGACGTATCAAAGGTCGTCCCGTACGCGGCGAGTGTTGCCGCCACCAGATGCAGGAAGGCATGCGTCGTCGTCTCGTTGTACCCACTGGTCGGCCCTTCGGGCACGTCGTTGTGTGCGTTCAACGCCTTGATCCCTGCCCGCACCCGCTCCAGCGCCTCCGTGAACGAATACCGCCGCAAGTACCAAACCGCTACCCGCACATGGGCGCGATGTGTCCACTGTTCCCGCGACAGGTTCAGGTCTTCAAAGGCTCGCAGCAGTTCGTCGTCGGTCATGGTGGATTGCAAACTTGAAATGACTTCCGTGGATGGCCATTTCGTGCAAGGCGGCGATCGTAATCGGGCGAGCCCCGCGTTAATTGGACCCGTCCCGGTTTTATGGCCGTCCCGGTTTTATGGCACGCCGGGCTGCGTTGTTGCGCCGGGGCCGTAGAAGACGTAGTCGGCGGTGTAGGGGACGCGGGTTTCGTCGCCGGGCTTGGCGTCGGCTACCGGCGGGGCTTTGCCGCCGATGGTGTTGATGCGCTGGATGAAAATTACCTGGGATAGGATTCCGCTGCCGCTATGCGTAGTGGCTTCCAGCAGAAGCCACGGGACGGAGTCCGGCGCGGGTGACGGGTGGTCCGCGACCTTCCGGGCGACGACCTTGCTGCCGTCGGTGGTGCATTCCCACGTGGGGCCGGCATAGTGCTTTCCCTTCACTCCCGCACCGCCAGTGAAAGTGGCATCGGGCGCCTTGAGTTTCCAGGCGAGCTTTCCCGCCGCGTCGGGCTGGCAAGTGTAGATTTGCGCTCCTTGCGCGTGAACGGCGAGGATTTCCGGGCCGTCGACGCGCAGATTGGCGGGGACCCCGCGGACTACCGGAGCGGCCTCGGTAGCGGGAGCGGGGTTTTTGTTTGTGCCGCATCCCAAGCCCGCAACACCCAGCAGGCTGCATATGCAGAGAGCCATGCTTCGAGCGCCCAGAGGGAGGCGATGAGTTGTGGCTGACGCTGAGTCCATGTCGATCCTCTTGTGTGGGCCCGCTGGCCTGGCAAATCTCGTCGACCGTAGCGGAGCCGGCGTGGAATGATTCGGGCTAGGGTTGTGCCGGGATATTGCGGTTGTTGTTGATATTGTCGCTGTCGTTATCGATCTTTTGAAACTCGATCAACTTGCCGTCATCGAAGGTCGCTTCGACATACGCGACGACTCCGAATTCGGGGATCGTCTCGAAGTGCACTCTGCCCAGGACGTCGTGGTGGGCGACGCTATGACTGCCGGTGCGGCCTTTGACCGTCCAGCGGTAAACCTTGACCGCTCCCCGGGTGGTCAAAAGCTGTGGCGCCGAGCGGGCGGCTTTGCACGCTTCTTCATAGGTCATCCCCTCAAGGAGGCTTTTCTGGGCGATCGCCTGGTTGATCGCCTTGGCCCGCTCATCGACAACGCCCTTTGCGGACGGGGCAGACCCACCGGCCGGGGCGGCAGACGCCACCGCCGGGCCGTTGGCGGCAGCCAACGTGACCACGAGCTGTTTGGCCTCTTTCAAGGCTTCGCTGCCGGCGACCGCGTTGTCACGCATCCGCTTTTCTTTTGCGGCCGCGGTGGTGTAGGCGGCGCTGGCGCTGAGCTTTTCCTGGGGCGTGCCCACCAGCCGCAGATCTTCAAGGCGCTGGCGCGTCCGCTCCATCTCGGCCTTCGCCTTTTGGTACTCCAGGTTCGCCCCGAGGCGGCCCTCGATTTCCTGCTGGGCCGACTTTACGTAATCGTCGGCGGCACGCGCGGCCTCTTTGACCGCCGAGCGGGCGTATTCCGCGATGAGCGCCAGTTCGCGCCGATCCTGGGAGCTCGGGGCGGGGGAGAGGACGATTTCATCCGCCGGGGCAGGGCGCTGGGCGGGCGGCCGCGCCTGCGAACTTTGCGGCGGCGCCCCCGGCGCAGGCCGGTTGGTCGCGGGCGTGCCCGCGGGCCGGGAGTCCTGCCCGTCGTCGTCGAATATTGAGCCCGCAAAGGCCATCCGGCCACAAAGCAGCAGCAGGCCCACAAGGGCGCAAGGTCTAATCACGTGTCCTTCCCTTTTTTGATGTGCAAGCGCGTTTGGGGTGCCCGGCCACCCCATAGGACTACCAAATCGTACAACAAATTTGAGGTAATCGCAAACGGAACGCCGACGAATCCGAAACGGGTCCGATCCATTCGCTGCGGCCGAACGTCCGGGGAGGTGATCACGTCGGAGACGCGGCGGCTCTCCTTCGATTAAAAGGCAAATTGAGCAGCTATGTGATTTTATTGAACCTTGTTCGGCGGTATCCTGCCGCACGCGGGTTATGGACCTGGAGCCGCTCGGAGGCTGCGTTGGTCCCGGCTGCGCCACTTCTTCAGCCCGCCATTTCAGGGAGATGGGTATGAAAGCGAATCTACTTTTCGGTTTGGGCGCTTGCCTCTTTACGGGCGCTAGCGCGTTCGGACAGCTCGTGGTCACGGTGGATGAAAACGGCAAAGGGAACGTCAACGGGCAGGTCCTGCCCGCGATGATTTCCGCCGACCCTACTGTCCCGAGCGGCAGCGGGACTCTGGCTTATTTTTCCCCCGCCGCGAACGTCGTTCTGGGTGACGTACTGATCCTTGAGCCGGCTTCGCCGGCGGCCCCGCAGTCGTCGGACCTGATCCGCTTTCTACAAACGCCCGGCGTTGCAGGGACCCAACTATATTTCTACTCCGACAGAGATCCGACTGATCCAACCCCTGCTCTGGCGGACGTCGGGCTGCCTGCGAACGTCGGCAGCACTGCCATCGGGCCATTCGTCACCTTCACCGAGACCGGACTCGAAAACGCCACCAACGGGTTCCTCTATTCCCCGACCCCCAACCAGCCCGGCTACTTCCCGATCGACACGGCCGGCCACGGGCCGACGTACAACATCATCAGTGACACCCCCGAGCCCGCCTCGGCGGCAACTCTGCTCGCCGGCGCGGGTTTCCTGGCGCTCGGCCGCCGCCGCGCCTCCCGCCGCGCCTAATAGTCCGCGGACCGTACGGCAGCAGACGGGGAAAGGTAATAATAACCGGGACGGGTCCAGTTTTTAATTAGACCCGTCCCAATCCCGTTCGGCACGGCGTTTGATTGCATCTCTTTTGCAGTAGCACAATCTTGCGCTTGCGCGACGGCCTCGATCCTGTCATGATGTTCGCGTGGCGTCCACCTCCGACGATGACGAGAAG
>JAQGHH010000135.1 GCA_028288945.1 Phycisphaerales bacterium | reverse complement strand
AGGTGGAGGCGGAAAAGCAGCCGGGCGAATTGGACGAGGAGGACAACGCGCGCACGGCCCAGATTTCGGTCCTGGACGCGAAGATCAACGTGCTCTACGTCGAGGGCTACCCGCGCTGGGAATACCGATACATCAAGAACGAGATGATCCGCGACCGCACGGTCAACATCTCCTGCATCCTCACCAGCGCCGACCCGACCTTTATTCAAGAGCACACCGACATGAAGTCGCGCGGGGAGTCGGAGAAGTTCAAATACTTCCCCTACTCCCAGTTCCCCGTCACGATGGAACAGCTCATGGAGACGGACGTCGTGCTGTTCGGCGACGTCGACCCCCGGCAGTTCGCGGACGTGCAGCTTCAGCTCATCGCCGACTTCGTGAACAAGAAGGGCGGCGGCTTCGGCATGATCGCCGGCCCGCAGTGGTCGCCCGCGGCCTACCGCAACACACCTATCGAGACCTTGCTTCCAGTGTACCCCGTCCGCACCGAAATCGGCTGGCCCACCGAGCCGATCACCGAAGGCTTCCGCCCCGTGCTCACCAAGGAAGGGGCGGGGTCCTCCATCTTCCGCTTCTTCACCGACAAGCCCGCCAACGAAAGCTACCTCAAGAACCAGCTCCAGCCCCTCTTCTGGTACTGCCACGGCATCACCGTGAAGCCCGGCGTGGGCGAGGTGTACGCCGAGCACCCGTTCGATCTGGGCCCCGACGGCCGCAAGGCGCCGCTGTTGGTGCTCGGGCGCTTTGGCGCGGGGCGCACGCTGTTCAGCGCGTACGATGATTCCTGGCGCTGGCGCTACTACACGGGCGAAAGCGTGTTCGACACCTACTGGGTGCAGCAGCTCCGCTACCTGGCGCGGAGCAAGAAGCTGGGCCAGCGGCAGCTTACCTTTACCGCCGACCGCACGACCTATCAGCAGGGGGATCAGGTGCGCGTGGCGATGCGGGTTTTGAACCCGGTGCTTTTGCAGCAACTTCCGCCGGAGATCGCCGTCCAAGTAAAGAATGAGGAGGGGCAGCTCGTGCGGGCCGAAAAGCTCCAGAAGGAAGCCGGCCAGCCCGACTACTATACGGCATCGTTCTCCGCCGACCGGCTCGGCCGCTTTACGCTGAGCCTGCCGCCCCTCGTAGGCGACACGCGGCTGCTGGATCTGCCGATAGAAGTGATTGTGCCCCGATTGGAGCTGGCCGACCCCCAGGTGGACCATACGCTGCTGTCGCGTGTGGCGATCGACACCGCCGGGCAGGCGCTTACGCTGGCCGAGGCGCGGGCGAAGCTGCCCGACCTGATCCAGAGCGCCGCCCGGACGATCCCGCTGGTCTTCAGCCGCCCCTTGTGGGATAAGCCTGCCGCCCTCGTCATTTTTATGCTACTTATCACCATCGAATGGGTATTACGTAAGGTATACGGAATGGTGTAAGCCTGGTGGGTACCTATAGAGCAGGAGCCGATATGCCTCCGACTGCGATACTTGAGTCGTTGCAAGCCGTCCGACGGAAAGTCAGGGCCCTGCGCGTCGCCTACGGCGCGGGTTTGGCCGTGGCCGCGGCGGTAAGCCTCCTGCTCCTCACCGTCTTCTTCGACTGGGCGCTGGGCCTGGCCCGCGCGCCGCGCTTCGTCCTGATGCTGGCGGCGGTGTGCGTGCTCGCCTACGTCGTGTGGCATTGGCTCATCGTCCCCGCGATCTCGAAGCTCAAGCTGGGCGACGTCGCCGGCCGGATGGAACGCACGTTCCCCGAGTTCGACGACCGCCTGCGCAGCACTGTCGATTTCATGCAGAGCACCGTCCCGGGCTCGCAGAGCATGCAGCAGAAGGTCGTGAACGAAACCGCGGAGCTCGCGAAGAAGTTCAACCTCGATCGGGTGATCGTGCGCGGGCCGGTGTACGCGTCGGTGGCGGGCGCGATTTTCGCCGCGGCGGTGTTGGCGGGCGCTCTGACGTGGGGCGGGCGGAGCGGCTGGCTGAGCATCGCCGCCGACCGCCTGATGCTCGGCAACCGTCCGTGGCCCAAGAGCGTGGAGATCGCGGTCGAAAGCACCGTCCCCGGCCGCGTGCCCGTCGGCCAGCGCATCCCGGTCAAAATCAAGCTCGCCAAGGGCGACCGCGAATCGCGCACCGCCACGATCTACTACCGCTACGACAACGGCCCCTGGCAGCGCGAGATCATGACCCGCAAGGACGGCGCGTACACCGCGCTGCTCGATGCCCGCTTGGAGCAGGGGCATAAAGACGCCAGCCTTCAGGTGAAGCTCGAATCGGGCGACGACGAAGTCGCGCTCAAGCCGATCGCGGTCGTGCCCCGCCTGGAAGTGGCCCGGGTCGACGCGGACGTCACGCCCCCGGCGTACGTCCAGCCTTCCGTGCCGTCGAGCGTCAACCTCTCCGAGCGCCCGGCCCTCATGGCCTACGGCTCACAGGTCGGCCTGCGCCTGAACTTCAACAAGCCGCTGAAAGAGAATGAGCCCGTCGAAATCCGCCCCGTGAAAGAGGGCCAGAAGATCCCCGCCATTACGTGGGAGCGCTCCGCGTCGGGCACCGCGATCGCGCGGTTCCAGGCCGAGCAGTCGTTCCGCTTTACGGTCCGTGCGACCGACACGGACGGCTTCCGCAACGCCGGCGGCGAAGAGTACGAGCTGCTTGTCCGCGAGGACAGCCCGCCTTCGGTGACCATCGAAGAGCCCAAGCGCAGTGAAGACCGCACGCCGACGGCCGCGTTCGACATCAAGGCGATGGCCGAGGACGACTACGGCATCCTGGGCCTGCAGCTCATCGTCAACCGCACCGCCGACAACAAGAACCCCAGCATCAAGAACAACTGGGTGATCGACCTCGTGAAGGACGGCAACGTGGTCGCGCAGGAGACCGCCTGGACTGCCGCCGACTCCAACCCCGAGCGCAAGCGCTATCACCTGACCTACAACTGGCAGCTCGCCACGCTGGAAGGCGCGAACCTCAAGCCCGGCGACGTGCTCGAGTTCTACGTGCAGGTGAAGGACAACTTCCACCTGAACGGCAAGGAGCACGACTGGGTCCCCAGCAGCAAGCTGCGCGTGACGATCGTGAGCATCGAGCAGTACATGTTGCAGATGCAGGCGGTCGTCGAGCAGGTGCAGGGGCAGATCAAGGCCGAGCACCTGGCGGAGCTGCGCCAGAAGGCCGAGACCAAGACGCTCCAGGAAGGTTTGGACCGCAACAAGAAGTTCGACGAGGCCGACAAGTCCCAGACCAGCCGCCTGGCGACCGACCAGAGCACCACGCAATCGCACACGATGCAGCTTTCCGACCGCCTCAATCAGCTCGTACAGAAGATGGCCGAGAACAAGGCCCCCGAGGCCGGCTTGAAGGAAGCGGCTAACACCGTCGCCAAGCAGTTGCAGCAAACCGCGGACGGGGCGATGCGCGAGGCCAAGCAAAACCTCGACGCCGCCAAGGACGCGCCACAGGACCCCAAGGCCGACGCCAAACAGCAGGCCAGGGACGCCCAGCAGCGCCAGCAGGCGATGGACAAGGCCTCCGACAAGCAGCAGGAAGCCGCCAACCAGCTCCAGCAGGCGATGGACAAGCTCGGGCAGATGGGCGGGCTGTCCGAGGTGATCAAGACGTTCGAGCGGATCGCCGCCGAGCAGAAAAAGGTGGGCGGCGAGTTCGCCAAGGCGAACAAGGACAACATCGGGAAAAAGCCCGAGGAGTTGAACAAGGACACGCAGGAACAGAACAAGAAGATGGCCGACAAGCAGAACGACCTGGGCAAGCAGTTGGACCAGGCGCTGAACAACACGGAGAAGAAGTCGGACCAGATGCAGAAGTCCGACCCGTCCGCCTCGCAGGCGATGAAGCAAGCCGCGGACATCGGCAAGCAGCAGGGCCTCCCCAGCAAGCAGCAGTCGGCGGCCCAGAGCATGCAGCAGAACCAACAGGCTCAGGTCCAGCAGAACCAGAAGCAGGTCGAACTGGGGATCGAGCAGATCCTCAACAAGCTCCGCGAGGCCGAGCGCAAGCGCCTTGAGGAGCTGGCCAAGCAGCTCGCGCAGATCCAGCAGCTCATGGCCGAATTGATCCAGCGCCAGTCGGGCCACAACATTGACAACCTGCTCATTCAGGGCGGGCAAAAGCGCCTGGATCAGGTGGACACGAAGGAGCGCGAAGACCTCCTGGCGATGTCCGGCCGCGACCCCAAGAACCTCCCTGCTCCGCCGCAGGTGCCGCAGTTGTCGGCCAGCCAGGAGCAGACCGAGCGCAACGCCCGCGACGTGGCCAAGCAGGCCGAGGCGCTGCCCGATCCCGCGCCCGCCGCCAAGATCACCCAGGCCGCCGGCCACATGGAGCGGGCGATCGTGCACCTGCGCAACACCAAGCTGACTGATGCGTACGACCCGCCGCAGGTGGAAGCGCTCCGTGCCCTGGCAGAAGCCAAGCGGCAGATCGACGCCGCCCTCGCCAAGGTGCAAAACCAGTTGGACGAGAAGGACGCCGAGACGATCAAGCAGGCCTACGTGAAGCTGCTCGAAGAGCAGAAGAAGATCGGCGCCGAGATCCCGAAGATCGACGGCACCGCCCGCGACGCCAACGGCGACCTGCCGCGTGACGTCAGCGTGAAACTCGGGCAGCTCCCGACGTCCGAAGGGGAGCTGATCACCAAGGCCGACGAGATCGGCAAGAAGCTCAAGCAGCTCGACAGCGTCGTCTTCGACTGGGCGAACAAGGACGTCCTGAAGGCCATGGGCGACGTGAAGGACAATCTCGCCAAGCCCGAAACCGGCAGGCCCACGCAGATCGCCGAGAAGCACGCCGAGGACCAGATCCAGGCGATGATCGACAGCCTCGTTCAGAAGATGAGCGAGAAGCGCTTCGATGAACGCGGCGGCGGCGGGGGGGGCGGCGGGAGCCCCAAGGCCAAGCTCCCCTCCGAGGCCGAGCTGCGCCTCCTTAAGAAGAACCAGGTGTCCGTCCGCGAGGGCACTGTGGAAGCCGACAAGCCCGCGAAGAAGGACAAGGAACAGCTCCTCTCCCTCGGCACCCGCCAGGGCGAGCTGCGCGATCTGCTTGATCGCCTGATTCAGAAAGCCACTGAGGGCCAGAACAAGCTCGGCCCCGAGCCTGATCCCAATGACCAACTTCCCGAAGAGGCAAGCAAGGAAGACATTGAGAACCAGGAGATCCAAAAAGGGTTGCTCGAAGATAAAGTCACCGATGACATGGCCGAGAAGGGCATGAAACTTACCGGCGACCGCATGGCCCGCTCGCGCGTTCGCCTCGCGGTCAAGGACGATCCGGGCAAGGTCACGCAGGAAATTCAAAAGCGCATCGAGATCGACATTGAAGACCTGATCAAGATGGCCCAGCAGCAGCAGGCCAATGCCAAGTCGAAGCCGGGCAGTAAGCCCGGCCAGAAGAACGGCCCGCCGCAACCACAGCCCGGCGGGCAGCAGCAGCTTGCCCAGGGCAAACAGCCCGGCCAGAAGAGCCAGGGCGGCCAGACCGCCGCCGACAAGAGCAGCCTCGCCCAGGCGGGCGACCCGAACGTCGATCCGAACGGCAACGTCAAGGTGAAGGTCGAAGAGTGGGGCACGGTCACTGCCCGCGAGCGCCAGGCCGTCCAGGAAGGCGCGCACGAAACCGTGATCGGGAAGTACAAGGGTTTGGTGGACGACTATTACCGCTCGCTGGCCGAGCAGGCGACCAAACGATGAACAACAAATCGGAAACCGGTCTCATCCCGAGCACTCACGGGGCGGCGGAACTCGCGCGCCCCGGCGCGGCGTCGACCGGCGCTCTCAACGGAAATTGCGTCGCGTCAAGCGAGTCGAGCCCGCCGGCCGGCGGTCGCGGCAAGGGGCTGCGCGCGTTGGCCGTCATCGCGCTGGCCGCGGCCCTCGCCGCGCCGCAAGCCTTCGCGCCCTCCGCGCACGCGGACACTTCCGACAAGCCCGCGCGCAAGGACCTGGCCGACCGCCCCAACCAGGTTCGCGGCGACGAGATCACCCCCGCCCAGCAGGTCTCCGTCGAAAAGGGCCTCGCGTGGATGGCCAAGAAGCAGTCCGGGGACGGCAGCTTCAACACCGGCATGCAGGGGTACTCCAATCACGCCGGCATCACCGCGCTGGCCGGCCTCGCGTTCATGCAGGCCGGCAACCTCCCCGGCCGCGGGAAGTACGGGAAGGAAGTCAAAAACTGCCTCGACTTCGTCCTCAACTCCTGCCAGGAATCGGGCCTCATCGCCTCCGACGCCAGCCAGGGCCCGATGTACGGCCACGGCTTCGCCACGCTCTTCCTGGGCGAGGTCTACGGAATGACCGGCGACGAAGCCGTCAAGGAAAAACTCCAGAAGGCCGTCAGGCTGATCGAAAAGACGCAAAACCCCGAGGGCGGGTGGCGCTACCAGCCCGCGCCCTACGACGCCGACATCTCCGTCACCATCTGCCAGGTGATGGCCCTCCGCGCGGCGCGGGACGCGGGGATCAAGGTCGAGAAGGAGACGATCGACAAGTCGATCAAGTACGTCCGCCGGTGCCAGAACCCGGACGGCGGCTTCAGCTACATGGCCGCCCAAGGGGGCGGCGGGGGGAGCGGGTACCCGCGGTCGGCCGCGGGCGTCGCGGCGCTCTACTACGCCGGCGTCTTCGAGGGCAACGACATCGAGCGCGGGCTCCACTACCTCGAGCAGTTCACCCCCGGCCGCGGGGGCACGCCCAACGAGGGGCACTACTTCTACGGCTACTACTACGGCACCCAGGCCATGTTCCTCGCCGGCGGCAAGTATTGGGAGAAGTTCTACCCCGCCATCCGCGACGAGCTGATCAAGCGCCAGTCCGGCGACCACTGGAGCGGCGACTTCAGCGAAGACTACGCTACCGCCATGGCCCTGATCATCCTGCAAATGCCCAACCGATATTTGCCCGTCTATTCGGGCAAGGGCCCGGGCAGCTAGCGGAGGCGGAGGAATTTTGGATCTGAGATCTCAGATTTCAGATTCAGAATCTGAGATCTTAAATCCGAACTCTGAAGCATCCGTGCCGTGAAGTCCACAGTTTGAAATCGCGACCATAGCATTCGCAACGAATCCGCCGGGAGGCGGGCCCGGCCCGGGCCCGCCTCCCGATTTTTACATTCGTGCCGGGCCCTGAAACTTGCCCCGCCGCCGCGCGTAGGGGGGTGTTGCACATCCTTGTCCCCACAGGCCGCCGCCGGGCAGCCAGGACGGTAGCGCGAGCCGTGGAAGCGGAAGGCCGGGGCGAATGGCACTTTGGCGTTCGCCATGCCGGCCGGCGTCCTGGCCGGGTAATCGCGAGCCCTGCCGAGGGCGGCCTTGCGTCCGCCGGGCCGGCGGACGTCAGCGAGGAGCTCTCGACCGCGCAGGCCCTACTGACGTTACAAATTCCGGAAGGCCGCCTCAAATCGGCTTTGCCGCAGCCGCGTTGACCCCGCCGCATTTCGCCAGCATTCAGGCCGATCCTGCGTCACCCGTGCCGCATAAAGCGGCATCCGTTTCCGCACGCGCCCGCGTTATCAGCGTCGGGGACGCGGTTGCGCCCGGCCGGAACCGGCACGGCACGCCGCTTGTATATGCTATATCAGAATGGGACCTGAACGGGATTAACCCCACGGCACGGAAGCCGGCACGCACCGGTTTCGCCGCGGCGCGCAATACCAAGGAGCCGGGAAAAGCAGTCCCCGGCGACCCTATGTATAATCGTCGTCCGTCCGTCGTTCCCGCCCTTGCCGCGGTCCTCGCCGCGGGCGGGTTGTTCCTCCCGATCTCCGGCGCCCGCAGCGAAGACCGGCCCCCCGCCCGCCCCGCGGGAATCGCCGACCGGCCCAACCAGGTCCGCGGCGACGAGATCACTCCCGCCCAGCAACAATCCGTCACACAGGGCCTTGACTGGCTCGCCGAGCACCAGCGCCCCGACGGCGGCTTTGGCGGCAGCCCCTACAGCGGCGACGAATCCCCCCACGCCGGAATCACCGCGCTGGCCGGCCTCGCGTTCATGCAGGCCGGCAACCTCCCCGGCCGCGGGAAGTACGGCGCCAACGTCCAGCACTGCCTCGATTTCATCCTCCACTCCAGCCAGGAATCGGGCCTCATCGCCTCCGACCAGTCCCACGGCCCCATGTACGGTCACGGCTTCGCCACGCTGTTCCTCGGCGAAATCTACGGAATGACCGGCAACGAAGAGGTGAAGGAAAAGCTGCTCAAGGCCGTCCACCTCATCGAGCGCACGCAAAACCCCGAGGGCGGCTGGCGTTACCAGCCCGTCCCCTATGACGCCGACATCTCCGTCACCATCTGCGAAATTATGGCCCTCCGCGCGGCGCGCGACGCCGGAATCAAGGTGGAAAAAGACGTGATTGACAAGGCGATCAAGTACGTGAGATCGTGCCAGAACCCGGACGGCGGCTTCTGCTACCAGGCCGACATGCACGGCTCGGGCAGCGGATACGCCCGCTCGGCCGCGGGGGTCGCGGCCCTCTATTACGCCGGCGTTTTTGAAGGCGATGATCTCGACCGTGGCCTCAAATACCTCGAACGCTACACGCCCGGCAGCGGCGAGCAGGCCGCCGAGGGGATGTACTTCTACGGCAACTACTACGCGGTCCAGGCCATGTTCCTCGCCGGAGGCGAGTATTGGTCCAAGTTCTTCCCCGCCCTCCGCGACCAGCTCATCAGTCGCCAGGACAAGTCCAGCGGAGGCTGGACCGGCGAAGCCGGCGACGCCTACGCCACCTCCATGGCGCTGATCATCCTGCAGATGCCCAACCGCTACCTGCCCGTGTACTCGGGCAAAGGGCCGGGGAGCTGAGTCCAAGGGCCCATGCGCAATCGGGCGATTGTGTGGGCCTTTCAGGCTGAAAGCCTGTATCACAACACACGTCAGAACGGCCGCAACTTTAAGAGTGGATGTCCCTTCTATGATTGAAGCGGGGGAGCCTGCTTCGTGGCACGGGTTTTAAACCCGTGCAGAGCGTGTCGAAGAATCACAGGCGTTCGACACATGACGCATTACGCACGGGTTGAAAACCCGTGCCACGATTGGGCCGCGGCCAGGACGACGCGGCACCGCGCTTATTGCAGGGCGCTGGCACCGCGATTCCCATCGCGTAGACTGGAGGAACCATGACGCGACGCATTCTCCCTTTGATCATCACGCTGGCCTTCGCCTTCAGCGCCCGGGCGCAGACGCCCTGGACGCTCACCACCG
>JAQGHH010000099.1 GCA_028288945.1 Phycisphaerales bacterium | reverse complement strand
GGCAATGGCGGCTCGATCGACACCTCGGTGCCGTTCACGGGCTCCATTACAAGCACCGGGTCGCTGGGTGACGTGATGCTCCGTTACGGCAGCAACGTCGCCAACATCACCGCCCCCAGCGTGATGGGCAACATCGACCTGTTCGGCGGCTCCATCACCGGAACCTTCCAGGCAACCTTCGGAGACTTGGGTCAGGCCATCAAAGATGCCACCGGCAAGGTCACCGGCGTCACCTATGTCCACGCCAATCTGCCCGCCGGTTCCAGGCTGCTCAGCTACGGCAATCTGATCAGCCAGGTGCGGCTCGACAGCGGCCTCGCGGGCGTCATCGCGACTCAGGGCAACATCGGCCTGGGCGTCCTGACCGGCTCGACCTTCACCCGCTTCGGCGGCGTCCAGATCGCCAGCGGCGCCACCACCGGCCAGATCGTTGCCCTGGGCAACATCATCGGCGACATCAACATCCACGGCACTTTGGCCGGAGAAATCGCCGCCAAGGGATCGCTCGTCGCCGGTCTCACTAGCGCCGAAACCGGCATCCTCGGCAACGTCATCATCTCCAGCGGCGTGACCAGCACCGGCGCGGTAGTGTCCGGCGGCCTCATCGGAGATCAGGCCCGCGGCACGTCCATCAACCCCGGCAACCTCCAGGGCTTCCTCGCCGCCAACGGCGCTATCAAGCTGACCAACGCCTTCAACTCTTCCCGCCTGCTGCCCAACCTCGCCGGCACGCCAAAGGGCGCGGTGATCAACGCCATCTGGACCAGCGGCGGCCAGCCGCTCTCCTTCGATCTCCCGAGCCAGCCGCTCGCCGGCCTCGCCCTCATTCTGACCGATCTGTCAGCGCTCACCCTCAGCAGCGGCGGAGTGCTTTCCGGACCCATCCCGTGATCCCGCCACCGCAAAAATCCGCCACTCCGTTC
The DNA here is from genome assembly GCA_028288945.1 of Phycisphaerales bacterium. Lineage (GTDB taxonomy): Bacteria > Planctomycetota > Phycisphaerae > Tepidisphaerales > Tepidisphaeraceae > RYN-428. The sequence continues at coordinate 11,206 of JAQGHH010000099.1, read as the reverse complement.
GCCCCGGAACCTGACCGGAATCAGGCCTCAATTCCGGCGGTTGACGCTCAACCGCCCGTCTACACGTCAGTCGCGCGCCAGCGGGCTTCACGTTTTTCCAAAAAGGAAATCCCGAATCCGGCCGCGGTCTCGCCACCTTACTTCGCCGACCCCGGCCCGGTGGACGCCCTGCAGAGCCACATCGCCCCCGCGACGCCCCAATCCAAATCCCGTCGCCACGGATAGCGCCTGTCCAAGAGGAATCATTTCCAAATCCGTATCAACCGTCGCATCGCACGGAAATGACAGGCCGCGCAAGGCCGCAACGCCGCGCGCCCTTTCCAAGTAACACCAGTGACGCCCCGAACCTGTCTGCCCGCCGGGCCTGGCAGCTTAGGCGAATAAGTGCGGCAGGTCCTGCCGGGCGTTTTCTCACCTCGACCGCAAGGAAAGGAAACGCATGCCCCGCACGACCAGGCGCCTTCCCATTTTTCTCACAAGCATCATCGGCGCGTGCGCGGCCGCCGCGCCCGCGCTCGCGGCGAACGTGTCGCTGGTTCTTCCCCTCCATCGCACGGCCTATCAAACCAACGAATGGATCGACCTGTCGGTCGTCCGCTCCGACGCCGCCGCGTTGCCGGCGGGGAACCTCACCCTCACGCTCGCCGGCAACGATGCCAGCAGGATGGTCTTCACCTTCCCCGTCAAAGCCGCGGACGTTCAGAAGTCCGAAGCCCGCGCGACCGAGCACTTGCACCTCAACGGCCGCCTGCTTCGTCCGGGCAGGTACACCGTGGAAGTCGCCTGTGACGGCGCGACCGCCAAAGCCGAGATCGAGGTCTACAGCCACCTCCGCCGCAGCGACTTCAAGCTGATCGACTGGGGCTCGCAGACCAGGGGAAAGGAGCAGGCGACGATCGGGCAGGATTCGATGGGATTTAATCTCATTTACAATACAAGCCTCTCCCCCGACGACATGATCCGCGGCGGCTCCGATTTCATGCGCAATTGCACGATGAGCGGCGCGCATCAGATGGACCTCCGCCAGGAATGCGACTGGTCCGACCCCTACGTTTTGCAGGGCGGCGAAGCGCGCGTGGTCGCCGAGGCATTGGCCGACCGGACCGTGCCCAATTGCCTGGGCGTGCACTTCTATGACGAGCCGGGATTGACCTGGTGGAAGGACCCGAAGAACGCCGACTTGATGGTGCCCTTCAACGTCCCCTCACAGGACCGCAGCTACCGCAGCGCCTTCGGCAAGGAGCCGCCGCACTGGAGCGACGTGAAGCCGGGCGACGCCGCGGGTATTGCCAAATGGGACGAGATGAACCGCTGGAAGATGTCGTTCCTTGAGGCGGCATGGAAGTATGCCGCGTTCGGCGTCTCGCGCGTGCGGCCCGACTACCTGTCGGCGGTGCAGAGCGAGTACGGCTGGCAGGCCTACACCGACGGCTACTACTTCAACGCCGTCCGCCCGCTGCCTGTGATGAGCGGCCACGGCGGCTACGACGACGGCCCCGCGACCTACTTCTACCCGTCACTCTTCCACGAATTCGGCCGCATCCGCGACCTCAACAAGCCCGCGTGGTACCTGCCCACCTGGTACGGCGAGAGCACCGACCAGTTCCGCCTGGAGCAGTACCTCTCGTTCATGACCGACTTGCAGGGCATGGCCAAGCCGCCCGACATGAAAGTGCACAATCCCGACAGCGACCGGGCGTCCGTCGGCATCGTCGAATCCAACAAGCTCATGGCGCGCCTCGGCCCGATCTTCACCACCATGCGCCCGACGCGGCCGGACGTCGCGATCCTCTATTCGCTTTCGCAGGACCTTGGCGCGGAAGTGGAGGACATGCAGGACCCGAAGAAGATTAACGTCGCCGCGTATTTGGGCGGCGACCACGTGCGCGCCAGGCTGCTGGCGACGTACCTCGCGGGCAAGATGATTCATGTTCCATTCTGGCCGATCGTGGAGGAGGACATCACCGACGGCAGCCTGGCCGCGGGCCAGAAGGCGGTGATCCTCGCGGGGGTCAACCATCTCGATGCGAAGGTCGTGACCGCGCTGGAGGCGTACGCCAGGGGCGGGGGACTGGTGCTCCTCAGCGACGACTGCCGGGTGGAGGTGAAGGGCGCGACGCGCGTCGGCACCGCGGCCCCGGTTGAGCTGTATCACAAGATGGACGAGATGTGGACCACGAATCAGAACGAGTCGTACCGCCTCCGCCGCGTGGAAAACTGGCACAAGGAGGTCGCGCCGTACGCGAAAGCGCTGCAGGCGCACCTCGCCGGGATCGGCATCAAGCCGCCGATGGACGCCGACAGCGTGGGCATCGTCACCGGCCGCCAGGCGCAGGGCGACATCGAGTATCTGTTCGCGGTGAACGCGACGCCCAAGCCGGATGACGAGAAAGCGCAGATTCAATCCGCGACCGCGATGCTCACCGCCGCCAATGACGGCCGGCCTGTGTACGACGCCGTCCATGGTGTGGCGGACGACAGCTTCAAAGCGCAGGGCGACAAGATCGCGGCGAAGCTGCGGTTCGGCCCGGGAGAAATGCGGGTTTTCGCCCGGACCGCCCGGCCGATCGGCGGCGTGCAGGTTCATCCGCCGGTGCTGTTCCGCGATTTCACTGTCACGGATTCGCCCGTGCGGATCGAGGCCGCCGCTTCGCTGCTGGACAATCAACACGGTGTTCTCAGTGGCTCGGCGCCGATGCAGCTTCGGCTCATCGACCCGCTCGGCCAGGTGCGCTATGACCTGTACCGCGCCACCGACCGCGGCACGCTCCGCATCGATCTGCCGCTCGCGGCAAATGATCCCGCCGGCGAATGGAAGCTGACGGTGCGCGAGCTGCTCAGCGGCACGGAGGGCAGCGCGTCGTTCACCTACAAGCCCGGGGCACAGTGCGCCGCGGCGGCGGGCGCCACGCAGCGGGCGATCACCTTCGGCGACGACCGCGACAACACCTTCCGCCTATTCCGCACACACCAGGATTTCACGATCGTGATCGGCAAGGGCGAAGGGGAAGCCGCGGCGGCAGAGCGCGTGGCCGAGACCCTCAAGCCCTGGAGCGTGCGTTGCAAAATAGTGAATGCGGCGGACGTGAAGGTCCGGCCCCTCAGCGAGGAAGAGGCCAAGACCTGGGCGGGGCTCTCCGCCGGTCGCCCCGACCCGAAGAACCTGAACGCCGCGGCCACAGGCTTCGACCTGCGCGGCCCCGCGATCCTCATCGGCACGCCCGAAGACAACGCGCTGATCAAGTTCGCCGCCGACAACCATTTCCTCCCCTACAAGACGGACGGGAAGGATTTCCCCGGCCGCGGCCGCGGGTTCGTCTCGTGGCAGCGCGACGCCGTGGCCTACGGGCAGGAATCGGTCACGCTCATCGCCTACGACGAAGCCGGCTTGTCGGAAGCCGTCGGCTCGTTGTACGAAGCGGTGGCGGGGATTGACCCGCTGACTCGCCTCGCGCTGCCCGCCCCCGCAGACATCACGCCCGCCGGGACGCGGACTGTCGCCCCCGAGGCGTCGATTGCCTGGCGGGCCGTGCTGCCCGACCGCGTGGTCTCGCTGAAAGCCGCCGGGGCGCAGGTGAGCGTCGAAACCGCCGACGGTTCGCTCACCAAGCTCGACGCTTCGGGCAAAACGCTTTCGCAGGAATCAGCGATGGTCGTCCAGCCGGAAAAGACGGCGTCCGCCAAGGCCCCGGCGGAGCTCGCGAAGGTGATGATCCCCGACCGGGTTCTCAAGAAACTCGCCGCGGGAAATGGCCTGACCGCCCTGGGCTATTGGGGCGGAACTTTGCAGATTGTGGACGGGAACTCCCTCACCCAATCGGCCCAAGTGCTGCCCAGCGACATCGCCGACATGGCATGGGTGGAGGGCAAGCTGGTCGTCGGCCTGGCCGACGGATCGGTGGTGGCGCTGCAGCCCAAGTGAGCGGCATCATCAGGCGGCAAGCCGCTTCGCGGGCGCCTCGCACTGCTTGAGTGTCAGCTTTGCGTACCGCCAGGCCTTCCGCGCGACGGGCGCGGACGCCTTTCGCGGATGAGCGGCTTCCAACAAGGCAAAGTGCCCGACGAGCGTTTCTAACAGCATCTTGCGTCCGATCGTCATAACCGACTCCTTGGAAATGCGATGTGTTGGCCACTTCCCGATTTCGGCGTTCTCCCTTTGGAAACTTGAGGGATTCCTTCTGGGGAGATGACGGGTGGCGGGCTTTTGTGGCATGGGTTTCCAACCCATGGCTTGCGGTACTACGCGAGCGACGCCGTACCCGGCCGACCCAGGAGAGCGAAGTGGCCGTGTGCCACGACGGATCTCAAGCAGTCTCGTTTGCGTGGTTGCCTGCATCGGCGGGGTACCACCGATGCGTGTGGCGTACCGCACGCGATGGGTTGGAAACCCATGCCACGATAAATCGCCACGCTATTGCGGACACAACGGGATGCGCTTGGGCCCGCTTGACGCAGCCCCGCATCACACCGACGATTGGCCGTCCCATGAACCTTCGCGTCATCACGCTCTGTGCGGCGGCATTCGCACTCATCGGCGCCGCGCAACGCGCCTTCGGCCAGGCCGCCGAGGCGCCCGTGCCCGGATCCAATCTCAAGGTGTCCGTCCTGACCTTCGGCCCGGGCGACGACCCTTGGGAAAAGTTCGGCCACAACGCGATCCGCATCCAGATCGACGACCCCTTCGCGCCTTCCGAATTCCGCGACGTCGCCTACAACTGGGGTTATTTCGATTTCGAGCAGAAGAACTTTTACGTGAATTTCATCCAGGGGCGGCTCCTCTACGCCATGATCGGCGAGCCGGGCGAAAAGACGATGGTCGGCTACAAAGAACGCCTGAACCGCAGCGTCTGGGAACAGGAACTCAACCTCGCGCCGGCGCAGCGGCTGACGCTGTGGAAGAAGCTCGTCCGCATGGACACGGACGCCAATCGCTACTACCGGTACGACTATTACACCTACAACTGCTCGACGCGCGTGCGGGATGAAATCGACGACATCACGGTCGGCCGACTGGGCGCGCTGACGAAGGGCGTCCCTTCCGGCACAACCTTCCGATTCCATACCCGCAGGCTCATCGCGGAATCGCCATGGCTTTACGTCGCGCTTCAGGGCGTGCTGGGCCACGGCGCGCCGGGCCACGAGATGGATCGGCCGATTTCTCAATGGGACGAGATGTTCCTCCCGACGAAACTGCACGACCGCCTGAACGAAGTGAAGGTCGTGATCGACGGGCGGGAAGTGCCGCTGGTGAAAAGCGACAACGCGTGGTTCACGAGCAACCGCCCGCTCAGCCCCCAGCGTCCGCCGGCCACCGTCCCGTGGTTTCTTGGCGCGGGGCTCGTGCTGTCGGCCGCGTTCATCGGGCTCGGGCGCATCGCCCGGCGGCATTGGGCGGCGCGGATTGGGTTGATCCTGCTCTCGGTCCCTTGGACGGCCCTGATGGGCGTCGGCGGCGCGATCATCCTGTGGGCATGGTTTTTCACGGATCATTTGGTCGCGGCCCGCAATGAGAATGTGCTGCACGTGAGCGCGTTGGCGCTGCCGCTGCTGGTGCTGATGCCGATGCTGGCGATGGGCCGGCGGCGGGGGGCGAGGGTGACGAAGTGGCTGGCGGTTTCGATCGCGGCGATCTCGCTGCTGGGCGCGATCCTCAAGCTGCTGCCGGGCTTTTATCAAGTGAACTGGGACATCATCGCGCTGTGCCTGCCGGTGAACGTGGCCATGGCGTGGGTGGCTTGGAAACTATCCGGTGTGATTCTCGCCGCGCCTGTCGCGCCCGCGGGGGTCGAGACGGTCGAAGAAAAGCAGCCCGGCAAAACCAGACCAGGCGGCAAGCGGACGCGAGCTTGATCGCACCAACCCCAGAAGCCGTGATCGCCAAACTCGCGAGTTACACCCAAAAGCCGGGCGGCAAAGGGACGGACGGCCTAACCGGCCAGGTTCCGGCAGAGATATCGCAATCCCATGTAATGCACCGGCGAAGATTCGTCCGATAATGGTGCGCAGCGCCCATTGCCAGGGCCGGTCCCTTTTCCCAAGCCGGGCTTTCAATCATGCGACCGCACCGAATACTTTTCACTCTGACCTTGGTTTTTGGCCTGACCGGATGCGCGACCGCGCACGCCCCCAAGGAGCCGCCGCGAGTACCCCCTCGACAGGCCGTGCAGCTCGACCCGTCGCTGGCCGCCGCGGCTCGCGGGGAGCTGACCGGCGCGTTGCGCGTCCCCGATCCGGTCGTCCGGATTCATGCCCTCGAAGCCATCCGCCTGACGGCGGCCGACGAGCACAAGGCCGACATCATCCGGTGCCTTTCCGACGGCGAAGCGGTCGTGCGGTTTGCCGCGGCACTGGCGGTTGGGGAGCTGCGTATAGAAGACGCCCACGACAAATTGCAGGCCATCGCGGAAGACCGCAGTGAGAACGTGCGCGTCGCCGTCCGTTTCGCCCTTCACCGCATCGGCGACAAGCGTTTGAGCCACGAGTTGGAGCACATGGCCCAGGACCCCAATCCCATCGTCAGGACGCACACCGCGCTGGTGCTGGGCCTCATCGGTGAACCCAGTGCGCTGGGGATCCTCCGGGTCATGCGCAAGGACCCAAACTCGACCGTCCGCCAGCAGGCGGCGGAGTCGATGTGGCGGCTCCATGACGACGACGCCCTCAAGGAACTCGTCGGCCTCACGGTAAGCAAATTTTACGACGACCGGATGTTCGCCATGCTTGCGCTGGCGGCCCCGCGCGACGGCCGCATCCGGCAATACCTCCGTGGCGCGCTCGTGGCGGAGGAGGACGAGAAGACCAGGGTCAAGATCAACGAAGTGCCGCTCGCGGCGGCCCGCGGAATGGGAATGCTCGGCTCCGATGAAGGGTACGGCGTCGCCCTCGAGGGCGCGGCCAGCCCCGACTTCCGCCAGCGAGTGCTGGCGGCCTTCGCGTTCGGCGCGATCGGGCGGGCCGATTCGCAGGACGTCTTGCGAAAGCTGTTAAAGGACGAAGACCCCAATGTCCGCATCGCCGCCGCCGCGGGGATTTTGCAATTGAAGTCGCCGGTGTAGCGGCGGGCGACCGCGTGGTTCACACCCTATTTACTTGACAGCCCCAGCAGTGAAGTTAGGATACCTAACGCGGAAATATAGGTTCGGCGCGACGAATTGCTGGTTCGCAACCCTCCGGAACGACATCATTGACGGACACCTGCGTCCAAGGAGCCCACCGTGAGCGCACTCACTAAAGTATTCGTAGTCCTCCTCGTGGTTCTTTCCCTGCTGCTCTCGGCAGGCATGATCGTGTTCGTCAACCATTCGCAAGACTACCGGGCTGACTTCGAGAAGGAACGCTCCGAAAAACTCCTCGCCAAGCAGGAGGCGACGGCGGCCCGCGCCGAAGTCGCGGCCAACAACGCCTCACGACTTGCAAGCGTGACCGATCTGACCAACCAGATTAAGGTCCTCAGCGATTCAGTCGCGAACGCTCAGGCCGGCGTCACGGCGAAGGACGCCGAGATCGCCGGGTACAAGAGCACGATCGCCCAGCTCACCGCGAGCCTCGGCACGAACGCCGACGCGTCGAAAGTCGCCCAGGCCGCTTTGGGTGAAATGCAGAAGAACTTCGACGCCCTCCGCGGCGCCGACGACAAGCTTCAGAAGGTGTCGGCGGAACAGAACACCCGCATCAATGACCTCGTCAACAAGCTCGACGTGACCGAGCGCGAACGCCGCTACGCCACGGAGCAGGTCGCCCAGCTCCAGCAGCAGCTCACGCAGGTCATGAACGTCCTGCACCAGTATCATATCGATCCCAGCGGCAAGAACGGCCCGGTCGGCGGCCCGATCAACCCGACGCCGCAGGTCAATATCAACGGCGTCGTCCGTGACACCCGCAGCATCGGCGGCGTCCCCTACGCCACGATCTCCCTGGGCAGCGCCGACGCCGTCACCAAGGGCATGCAGTTCAAGGTCGTCGACCCGCAGCACAACCAGTTCCTCGGCTATCTCACCGTCGATACCGTCGAGCCCCACGAGGCCACCGGCCGCCTGACCGGCCCCAACGTCAACGACGTCCGCGCCAGCGTCAGCGAAGTGCGGACGCAACTGTAATGGGAATTTGCGGGTTGCTGGTTGGTAGTTGCTGGTGAATAAAATTCCGAGCTTCGGGAGTGACAACGATGAGCCGCTCTGATCAGATTATCGTGAAGCCGACCAACAACGTGTACACGGTGTTGGTGGTGGTGGGGATCATTGCCCAGATTATCGCGCTGGTCAGCCTGTGGTTGCAGCACTCGGCCTTGTTCGGCAAGCCGCTGTTCTCGTGAGCGCCGGCCGCCGTGACAGGCGCGTGAAGATCCGGAGCAACGGTCCGGATTTTCGGCGCGGCGCAGCGGGCCGCTATTTCCCGGTCACGTCGCGTGTTCTTCGACCGCTTTCATTTCCATAACCCCGGGCCGCTGATCGATGGCGACCTCGAGCTTGTCGTCCCCGAAGCCCGCTACGTGGATGAATTTCTGGCAGCCTGTGGGCACCCGCTCACCGAGCAGCAGTCGCCCGGCGACGCCCACATCACCCGCCAACAGCTCCTCCAGTTCCTCAAAGCCGCACCACGGGGCCGCGAAGCCTCGAACCCGATCCAGGGACGCGTTCCGCAATACCATTTCTGGATGCGCCAGCGCGACGGGTTTTGGGGAAGGCCCGGCAGCCCTGAGATCCGCATGGTCGGGGGGATAGGCCTGCGCGTCGGATCGACCGAGCAGGTTGAGCTCTATTACGGCCACTTCGGCTACCACGTCTACCCGGCCGCCCGCGGCCGACATTACGCCGAGCGCGCCTGCCGGCTCCTGCTGCCGCTGGCCCGCCGCCACGGACTGCGGGAACTGTGGATCACCTGCAATCCCGACAACACCGCTTCCCGCCGCACTTGCGAGCGGCTGGGCGCGCGTTTCGCCGGGATCGTCCCCATCCCGGAAACCGAACCGCTCTACGCCCGCGGGGAGCGGGAGAAGTTGCGGTATCGGCTGGACCTGTATCCACCCTGATGCGCACGCGGGCGTGCACCGTTCAGGGCCGGGGCGCGCCGCCCCGGTCAGACCGCAGGTCCAACGTTCGTTGGAATGGGCCGGAACGGTGCCACGCGTACCAACAGTTTATGCGGTCAATCCCTGCGCTACAGACTTGTCATCGGACACAGCCGCGACTCCGGGACGGAGACGCGATTCGGCCGGCTCGTTCCCCGGGTGAACTTGCAAGGCGATCATCTACGCGATCTTTTCCCGCCTCGGGGTCGCGGCGTGGGGACGGCTAGCGATGCCGCGCAGCGCATCCGGGTGGAACACCAGCCGGTTGCGGCCCGTGCGCAACAGGTTTTGCTGGCGGAGCTGGGTCAGCGCCAGGCTCACCGTCTCCCGCGCGGCGCCGACGGCCTGGGCGAGCTGGCGGTGGGTGATTCGCAGCATGACCACGCCGTTCTCCTGGGGCGTGGCGGCGGCGGTGTTGCTGAAGTGAAGCAGCGTCTTGATCAGCCGCGACCCGCAGTCGTCAAACACCAGGCGGCCGGCGTCTTCGCGGGCGGCCTGGATTTTCCCGGCGAGCTGCCGGATGAACATCGTCGACACGCCCGGCTGGCGGGCGAAGAGCGCGAGCAGTTTCTCCACCGGCACGGCCCACACCGTCGTCGGCGAGATCGCCACGGCGCGGGACTTGTAAATGCCCGTGGTGCCCAGCGCGCCCACTCCGAACCATTCGCCCGGCCCGAGGATGTCGAGCAGCCGGGCCGAGTCGTCCGGGCCGGCCTGGTATTCGCGAACCTGGCCGCTCTGGATGAAGTAAAGATTCTGGCCCGCGGCGCCGGGCTCGAAGACCACCATCCCCGCCGCCAGCTCGACGCGCTGCGCGCCCAACTGAGGCTCGGACAACATATCGGACAAGGACGAATCCCCTAGACGCAGTTCCGAATTGACCTGGATCATGACCGATGCTCCTAATCGATTCCTGCGACTCCCCAGCCGCCTCCGGCGGCTCACCGACGCACTAGCCCCACGTCAGGGTAAGAGACGTCTACCGAGTGAATGTGTAAGGCAGAGTCACTGGCGGAATCCTAGAGCAACCCCTGCCGGGCGGAATGCGGGTATTCAGGTAGATTGGGCTCAGGAAATTCGGAATGTAGCTCACACAATAGCCGCGCTACGACCGGGCCTGCATCGCGAGGATGCGCGCGATCGCCTCGCAGATCCCGGTTCGGTGGACACCGTTCAGGGCGAGCGCCAACTGTGATTCCATCAGGCCGTACGGAATGCCCGTGTCGTAACGTTGTCCCTGGGTGATCACGCACCAGTATTTGTCGGTCTGCCGGCGGAGGTGCTCCTGGGCGCTGGTGAGTTGGATTTCGCCCTTCTCTTTCAAGCCGTTCTTAATGAGATATTCGAGCGAGTCAAAGATCCGCGGCGAAAAAACGTGCATCCCGAAGTGCGAAAGATAATTGCCCGCCGGCAGGCCCGGCGTCACCAGGCTTTCCCGCGCCTGTTCGATCGACGGTTTTTCGATAATGAGCCCCGCCCTGTAGATACCCTTCGCCGCGTCGACGGGCGTGCCCTGGATCGTGCCGAACTGGTGGAGCATCCGTTCGACCGTCGGCTGCACGCCGGTGACTGCGTCCAGCATGTACTGCTCATGGACGCGGATAAGCTGCCGGGCGCAGCGGTCCTTCGTGTCGCTGATGTAGACGTGATCTCCCAGCAGGAGCAGGAACGGCTCGTCGCCCACAAACCGCCTGGCCTGATAGACGGCATCGCCGAATCCTTCGGGCGAATGTTGCTCGGCGAAGCTCAGGCGCTCGCCGAACGCTCCCAATTTCTCCGACTCCAGGATCGCCCAGTCCTTCCCGCGGAACGCCTTGACCATGTCGTCATCAAGTCGGCGAAAGTAATCGCGGTAAATCTTTTCCTCACCTGGCGCAGTGACGATGCAGATCTCCTCTATCCCCGAGTCGATGGCCTCTTCGCCGATGATCTGGATGACGGGTTTGGTGAGCCCGTCACGATCGACGAGCGGGAACATCTCCTTCTGCACCGCGGTGGACGCCGGGTACTGCCGCGTCCCGCGTCCCGCCGCGGTGATGACTGCCTTACGAACTTTCGCCATGATCTTGGTTCCTTGGCGCGAACGACTCGCGATACTCATGCAGAGCAGGGTCCTGTCCTATTCTTTCTCTTGCTCTT
>JAQGHH010000093.1 GCA_028288945.1 Phycisphaerales bacterium | reverse complement strand
CGGGATCTTGCGGCGTAATGCCCGCGGCACGCAGGACGCGCGACGTGCCATAGGTGGGATTCACGTCGTCAGGGGCGTGTTGATTTCCAAACCAGAGCGGCGTCCATGCGCCGTCAGGGTGCTGCGTGCGGATGAGATAGGCGATGGCCCGTCGTGTCGCGTCGTCGACTCGCCTCAACAAGTCCTTTGGAAGATCCTCGCGCCAGGCGTGCCAGGCGCGGAGGGTGTGGGCGGTGAGGTCGGCGCTGCTGCGGTCGAAGGGGAGGTTTCCCCAGCCCCGGCAGAAGGTGGGGATGCCGCCGTCACGGTTTTGCAGGCTCAGGAGCCACTTGACCCCCGCAATAGCGGCTTGTCTAGTGCGATCGTCGAAGATGCCAAGGTTGTGCAGGGCGAGGAGAGCTCCGGGCGTGTCATCAGCATCCGGGACGCCGCCGGGCAGGTCGGTCCACGCCCACCCGCCGGGGTCGGCGAGGGTGTAGGGGTGCTCGGTTCGGTACTGCTGGCCCAGGAGCCAGTCGTGGATCTTCTGACGATCGGGTTGTGAAAGGAGCATGTCGAAATCCTGGCCGCTCGCGAGGGCGTTGGCCGCGAGCGTGGTGACCCAGGTGGCGAGGTTGGTGTCGATGGGCCAGCTTCCGTCCGGGAGGGCGGAGCGGATGAGGAAATCGATGCCGTGCCTGACGACGGGATGGCCGACCTCGCCCGCGCCGACGAGGCTCATGACGACGAAGCTGGTGAGGGGAGTCGCTTCGAGAAACCCGCCGGTGGCAGGTTGGATGCGTTTGAGCAGTTGCAGCGTGCGGCTGCGCGTGGCGGCGCGCAGGGCGAGGGCGATGGGGTTGCGCGTGGGGCGTTTGGCGTGGCGGACCTGGCCGATGGCGATGAGAGCGGGGAGCGCGTAGCTGACGACCGGCAGGCGCAGCCACTTAAACCACCGCTGCGGAAACGCCGCCAGCTCGAAGGGCAACTGCGGCACGCGCGCCCACGCCGCGGGGCCTTCACCCAACCGCCCGGCGAGCGCGCACATCGTGAGGATCGGCACGGAAAACGTCTTGTCCTTCCCGTAGCGGGCGATGATGGCGGGGACGAGATGATCCGGATCCACGCCGCCCGCCTGCTTCTCCAGCCATCTCTGGGCGGCGGCGGTGACGCTCGCAAACCCGGCGTTGGGCGTGGGCTGGTCGGCGGCCATCGCCGCCCAGCAGAGGGCGGTCGTGCTGATGTTGCTGAGGGAGAGCGTGGTGTCGCCCCAACCGCCGTCGGCGTTTTGGTGCATGGCCAGCCAGGCGAGGCCGGCCTGGATGAGCCGGCGGCAGGCCTTTTCGGCCTTGGGGTCGAGGACCTGCTTCTCCTGCTCGGGCGGCAGGCGCGTGGCGACCTCCAGGAACACGTGCATTGCGAAGACAGCAGTCGCAGTAGACAGCGCGCTGCTGGAGAGCCCGCCTTCCCACCACCCGCCCTCCACGCGGGCGGCCAGCAGCGCCCGCCGGGCGCCGGTGAGTGATTCGTCGAAAGCGGCCCGGTCAAACGACATCGCGGCGGGATGATAGCCGAGAACCTGGCCGATGGCCTCGCCACGGCATCCGATTCGCTGGCTATAGTCTTATTGCGTGCGCACGCTGCGCTATCGACCCGTTTTGGAGGTTTCGCATGAGCGATGCTGATCCGCATATCCGAAGAGGCGAAGACGGCGTCTTACGCGTCGGCAAGGCGGGCGTTCCCCTCGACGTGATCGGCGGCATCTACCACGCCACGGGCGAAGCGGCGCACGTGCTGCATCACCACCCGCACCTGACACGCGAAGAAATCGCCGCGGCCATCCGCTATCTCAAACAGAATCCGGACGACATCGACTCGCAGGCCACCCACCCCGACGCCGCGTGGCGGCAGCGGCGGATCATGGAAGATTGACGGCCCGACATCACGCTCACCCGCCCACGCACGCCAGCACGCCCTTCGTATACCCCACCGATTCGGCCAGTCCCGGCAGCGGATTTTCCGCGGTCTTCTCATGCTCGAAGCCCACATGCCCCGCGTACTTGATCTCCAGCAACGCGGCGAGCATCCCTTTGATGTCGAGAACACCCCGGCCGACTTCCACCTCGGCAATGCCGGCGTTCTTCGCATCGAGGGCGGCGATGTCCTTGAAGTGAACGTCGTAAAGGCGGTCCTTGTATTTGCGGATCGCCCCGGCGGGGTCGGTGCCGGCGCGGGCGGTGTGCCCCACGTCGATGCACAGGCCGATGCGCGGGTCGAATTTCTCAACCGCCGGCCAGACGTCGGAGGGGGATTTGAAGTGCGGGGATTCGGGGCCGTGGTTGTGGATGGCGTAGCGGATGTCGAACTGCTTGACGAATTTGTCAACGATGGCCAGCGAATCGGGATGGGGGTTGCCGACGATGGTGGGCACGCCGATGTCACGGGCGTATTCGAAGGCCTGGCGGACGGAGGGCTCGTCGTTGCCGGTGGTGATGACGCCGCAACTGATCGGCGTGATGCCGGCGTCCTTGAACTGCTGCGCGACCTTCTTCCGCTCGTCCGCGGTGCTCTTCATCGGCAGATGAAAATCCTTGATCGAAACGTACTGCAACCCCACCCGCCTGATCCCCGCGATCGTCTGCTCCAGCGGCAGCTTGCGGAAGCTGTAGGAAGCGACCCCGACCTTGAGGCCCTTCAACGGGTCTTTGCCGGGGGTGGAAGTGGAGACCGGTCCGAGCAACTCTTTGGGCGCGTCCGCGCCAAATACCGATAAGCCGGCGCACGAAAATGCGCTGGTGGCGAAGATCGCGGCCTTCACTATGTCTCGACGGGAACGGGGAGTGGAAGCATTCATGCGACGGGTCTCCTTGGCTGGGAAATCGAACGCGGGACTGTCCGCATTATTATCCGCGGGCCTCGCAAGCGGGATTGGCGAAGTTTGTCATCCGGGGCAAAGCCAAAGTATTCGACGGCGGAAAGCTTCCAATTGCAACCCGGCAAACGGAGCGGCGGACCTCAGCCCCGGAGGGGCGTAAGAATTTAGCCCACGGCGCGAGCCGTGGGGAAAAACCGTCAAAGGGCACGGAGCCCCGGAGGAGCGTAAGAAGCGCGGGACTCGAAGGGATCGTCCAGGGAATAAAACCGCGTGACCACGCGCAGCGGACCTTCGGTCCGACCGAGCCGATACGGCCCGGCTCCGATCGTCTCTTCCCGGGATAAATCTTCCGCACAGCGGTCACCACCGGCAATTCCAACGCTTCTTACGCCCCTCCGGGGCTGATTGGTTGCTTCTGCTATTTTCCCAACGGCTCGCGCCGTGGGCTAATGTCTTTCGCCCCTCCGGGGCTGGGGACCGGCGGGCATCCCATTACAAGCCCGTCAGCTCGGCATCGAACTGTTGGCGATGTTGCCTGGCCACTTCACAAACTCAAATGCCCCAGCGCCAGCAATCCGTAGTACGTGTATTCGCAATCCAGCACATCGTCCTCCCAGTTCCCGCAGAAGGCGCCCTGGCTGCTCCAGAGGGTGTCGATGAAGTCGAGCGTCTTTTCCTTGATCGGCTCGACATCGGCTTTCATCCCGGCCAGCGCGTGCAGGGCGGTGGCAGTCGAGAGCAGGTCGGGGATCGGGGCGGCGGGGGTGGCGAAGAAGCCGCCCTCGGGGTGCGCGCGGGAAAGGAGCCAGTCGCCCAAAGCCGGGTCGATCGGCTGATCGAACTGACGCAGGAGCGTGACGGCGGCGGCGGTGGAGGGGGTGAGGCCCATCGGCAGGTCCTGCTGGTTGGCGTAGCCGCCATCCGTTGCTTTTAATGAATTCACACAATTGATGATGCCCGCGGGGTCCGGGATGTCTCGCCGCAGGTCTTGGTACGCGCCGGCGGCGAGGAAACAGCCGTAGACGGTGCCGGTGGGGGCGGCGGGGGCGGAGTGGTAGCCGCCGTCGAGGCTGCGGTGGGATTCGAGGCGAGTGAGGATCGCGGTGCGGGTTACATCATCCAGCAACTGCGGCGGGAGCATCGCCCAACAGCGTGCAAGGCACGCGATGTGAACGAAATCGAGATCCGCGCCGTTATTGAACTTGCGGAGGTAGTTCTCCAATACGCCCAGCGGCAGATCGGCGCGGAGGGCGAAGAGGGATTCGATGCCGAAGACGGTGTAATAGAGGTCGCTGGCGCCGGCGCGGTCCTTGAAGCCGCCGTCGGGGTTGAGCTGGGAGCGGAGGAATTGTTCGACGGAATCGGCCGCGTCGCCCAGGAGTTTGGGGGCGAGGCGTGCGACCTGGAGCATTTCGAGGCGGAGGCTCACTGGGTTTTACTGGCTCAATCGCCACCTCTGAGCCCCGGAGGGGCGAAAGACCTTAGCCCACGGCGCGAGCCGTGGGTGGCGACCATTGCAAATGCGGTTAGCCCCGGAGGGGCGTAAGAAGCGCTGGGATCGAAGCACGCTTTCCGATTGCCGCGCGCCGCTTGGGAATCGTTCGCTTCTTACGCCCCTCCGGGGCTGGATGTTTCTCGTCTTTCTTTTCCCACGGCTCGCGCCGTGGGCTAAGGTCTTTCGCCCCTCCGGGGCTGGGAGGTGGCGCCGCGGCTTACTACGCGTGCGCCGCTTCCGCCATCACCTTCTGCGCCATGTTTTCGGCCTCGTGCGCGCTGCACCAGCCTTCGAGTTGGAGGTCGTTGAAGATCTTGGTCATCACCCGCCGCAGCAGGCCCTTGAGGCTCGCGTTTTCCAGGGGCATCAGCGAGCGGACGGCTTCTTCCTTGTACGACTCGTAAAGCCCTTCGCAGCGCTCATCCGCACGGCTCTTGGAGATGAGCTGGCGGATGCGGGTGGTTGTTTCCTGGGAGGGAGTGACCTTTCGCGACCAGACGTCTTCCATGAACTGGCCGTCTTCGCCTTTTGTGCGTTCGTTGGCGACGGCGAGCAGCAGCGACGGCCGCAACGCGGCGACGTCATCAGGCGCGTGGCCGGTTGGGGAAAGGTCTTCCAGGTCGTCGCGAATCTGATACGCGATGCCCAGCGCCTCGCTGTATTTACTGAGAATGTCACGGACGTCGCCATCGACCCCCGCGTAGAGCGCGCCCAATCGCAGGGCCACTTCGAATGCGGGGGCGGTCTTCTGGCGGAAAATCTCCAGCACCTGTAGCGGCGTCATTGCCTTGGGCTCGCGGGCCCAGCAGAGCTCCGCGCCTTGGCCGAGGCTCAGCGTGCGGTGGCCGAGGGCGGCAACCTTCAGCATCTCGACTTTGAACTCCGCCGGGGCGTCGCACTCGGCGATCAGGCGGTAGCCTTCGCCCAGGAGGAAGTCGCCGACGTTGAGGGCGACGGGGATGCCTTGTTCTTCGTGCAGGGTCTTTTCGCCGTAGCGGGTGGCGTCGTTGTCTTCGATGTCGTCGTGGATCAGCGAGGCTTTGTGGAAGCACTCGACGGCCAGCGCCACCTTCTTCAAGTCGGCGGGCAGCGCGTCCATGTCCCCTTTGAGGGCCTTGTACGCGCAGACGGTGAGGAACGGCCGCCAGCGCTTACCGGATTTTGCCAGCCATTGTCGGCCCAGCTCATCGGTTTTGCCCTTCGCGGGGCCGAGAATTTGCGTTAGCTGCTCATCCGTGAACCACGAATCGACTTCCTTGCGCACGGCCTCAAGATCGAGGCGGTGGGTGCGGTCGTCGCTGGTGAGGTGGATGATTTCCCAGACGGCGTCGAGGTCTACGTTGGTGTCGATGCAGTCGTCCTGGAGCAACGGGATGGCGATGCCGGGGATGGCCGCGGCTTCCATGTGGGGGAAGGCTTTTTCCAAGACCGACAGACAGCTTATGCCGACGATCGCGTCGATTCTGCCGGTCTGGATGATGGAGGTGACGATCGCCGATCCTTCGGCGCAGAGCACGGCGTAACCCAGTCGCTCGGCTTCCTCCTGCAAATCCTGGATGGAGCAGAGGCCGCACTTTTTGCAGAGCAGTCCGAATTCGTCGAACGGGGCCGGGCACTTATCTTCGACCCGTAGGCACTTGGGCATGAGCAGCAGCCGACGTTCGAAGGGGATGGTCGCGAGCTGGTCGCGCCAGGCTTCGTTGTTGATGCACACCGCGACGTAATCGCGGTACTTGGGGTCGCAGTCGGCCTTGGCGATGAGGGCGTCGGCGTGCAGCCGGAGCTCGTCCATCGGCATGGGCGGAATAGGATTCACCTCCGCCACGTATCGGCGGATGAGCGTCGATATCCGATCCCGCTCCCCCTTGCTCTG